>NZ_AKJB01000132.1:0-5669 GCF_000282555.1 Pseudomonas sp. GM102
TTGACGGTTCGATCGTCTCGGTCGAAAGCGGAGAAAAAGAGGTGTTGACAGCAGCGAGTAACGCTGTAGAATTCGCCTCCCGCTAACGAGAGATCGGAAGCGCAAGTGGTTGAAGTTGTTAAAGATTTCCAAGCGAAACTTTGAAAACTTCTGAAAATAACCGCTTGACAGCAACAGAGGCTGCTGTAGAATGCGCGCCTCGGTTGAGACGAAAGATCTTAACCAACCGCTCTTTAACAACTGAATCAAGCAATTCGTGTGGGTGCTTGTGGAGTCAGACTGATAGTCAACAAGATTATCAGCATCACAAGTTACTCCGCGAGAAATCAAAGATGTAACCAACGATTGCTGAGCCAAGTTTAGGGTTTCTTAAAAACCCAAAGATGTTTGAACTGAAGAGTTTGATCATGGCTCAGATTGAACGCTGGCGGCAGGCCTAACACATGCAAGTCGAGCGGCAGCACGGGTACTTGTACCTGGTGGCGAGCGGCGGACGGGTGAGTAATGCCTAGGAATCTGCCTGGTAGTGGGGGATAACGCTCGGAAACGGACGCTAATACCGCATACGTCCTACGGGAGAAAGCAGGGGACCTTCGGGCCTTGCGCTATCAGATGAGCCTAGGTCGGATTAGCTAGTTGGTGAGGTAATGGCTCACCAAGGCGACGATCCGTAACTGGTCTGAGAGGATGATCAGTCACACTGGAACTGAGACACGGTCCAGACTCCTACGGGAGGCAGCAGTGGGGAATATTGGACAATGGGCGAAAGCCTGATCCAGCCATGCCGCGTGTGTGAAGAAGGTCTTCGGATTGTAAAGCACTTTAAGTTGGGAGGAAGGGCAGTTACCTAATACGTAATTGTTTTGACGTTACCGACAGAATAAGCACCGGCTAACTCTGTGCCAGCAGCCGCGGTAATACAGAGGGTGCAAGCGTTAATCGGAATTACTGGGCGTAAAGCGCGCGTAGGTGGTTCGTTAAGTTGGATGTGAAATCCCCGGGCTCAACCTGGGAACTGCATTCAAAACTGACGAGCTAGAGTATGGTAGAGGGTGGTGGAATTTCCTGTGTAGCGGTGAAATGCGTAGATATAGGAAGGAACACCAGTGGCGAAGGCGACCACCTGGACTGATACTGACACTGAGGTGCGAAAGCGTGGGGAGCAAACAGGATTAGATACCCTGGTAGTCCACGCCGTAAACGATGTCAACTAGCCGTTGGGAGCCTTGAGCTCTTAGTGGCGCAGCTAACGCATTAAGTTGACCGCCTGGGGAGTACGGCCGCAAGGTTAAAACTCAAATGAATTGACGGGGGCCCGCACAAGCGGTGGAGCATGTGGTTTAATTCGAAGCAACGCGAAGAACCTTACCAGGCCTTGACATCCAATGAACTTTCCAGAGATGGATTGGTGCCTTCGGGAACATTGAGACAGGTGCTGCATGGCTGTCGTCAGCTCGTGTCGTGAGATGTTGGGTTAAGTCCCGTAACGAGCGCAACCCTTGTCCTTAGTTACCAGCACGTTATGGTGGGCACTCTAAGGAGACTGCCGGTGACAAACCGGAGGAAGGTGGGGATGACGTCAAGTCATCATGGCCCTTACGGCCTGGGCTACACACGTGCTACAATGGTCGGTACAGAGGGTTGCCAAGCCGCGAGGTGGAGCTAATCCCAGAAAACCGATCGTAGTCCGGATCGCAGTCTGCAACTCGACTGCGTGAAGTCGGAATCGCTAGTAATCGCGAATCAGAATGTCGCGGTGAATACGTTCCCGGGCCTTGTACACACCGCCCGTCACACCATGGGAGTGGGTTGCACCAGAAGTAGCTAGTCTAACCTTCGGGAGGACGGTTACCACGGTGTGATTCATGACTGGGGTGAAGTCGTAACAAGGTAGCCGTAGGGGAACCTGCGGCTGGATCACCTCCTTAATCGACGACATCAGCTGCTCCATAAGTTCCCACACGAATTGCTTGATTCATTGAAGAAGACGATAGAAGCAGCTTTAAGCTCCAAGCTGATAGCTCAACGCTAACAGTTACGCGCTCGAAATTGGGTCTGTAGCTCAGTTGGTTAGAGCGCACCCCTGATAAGGGTGAGGTCGGCAGTTCGAATCTGCCCAGACCCACCAATTTTGTATGGGGCCATAGCTCAGCTGGGAGAGCGCCTGCCTTGCACGCAGGAGGTCAACGGTTCGATCCCGTTTGGCTCCACCATTAACTGCTTCGAAACGTTTGAGAGTTTAGAAATGAATATTCCGGTGTGAATATTGATTTCTAGTCTTTTGATTAGATCGTTCTTTAAAAATTTGGGTATGTGATAGAAAGATAGACTGAACGTTACTTTCACTGGTAACGGATCAGGCTAAGGTAAAATTTGTGAGTTGCTCTTTATGAGCAAGCATCGAATTTTCGGCGAATGTCGTCTTCACAGTATAACCAGATTGCTTGGGGTTATATGGTCAAGTGAAGAAGCGCATACGGTGGATGCCTTGGCAGTCAGAGGCGATGAAAGACGTGGTAGCCTGCGAAAAGCTTCGGGGAGTCGGCAAACAGACTTTGATCCGGAGATGTCTGAATGGGGGAACCCACCTAACATAAGTTAGGTATCTTAAGCTGAATACATAGGCTTAAGAAGCGAACCAGGGGAACTGAAACATCTAAGTACCCTGAGGAAAAGAAATCAACCGAGATTCCCTTAGTAGTGGCGAGCGAACGGGGACTAGCCCTTAAGTGGCTTTGAGATTAGCGGAACGCTCTGGAAAGTGCGGCCATAGTGGGTGATAGCCCTGTACGCGAAAATCTCTTGGTCATGAAATCGAGTAGGACGGAGCACGAGAAACTTTGTCTGAATATGGGGGGACCATCCTCCAAGGCTAAATACTACTGACTGACCGATAGTGAACTAGTACCGTGAGGGAAAGGCGAAAAGAACCCCGGAGAGGGGAGTGAAATAGATCCTGAAACCGTATGCGTACAAGCAGTGGGAGCCCACTTTGTTGGGTGACTGCGTACCTTTTGTATAATGGGTCAGCGACTTATTTTCAGTGGCGAGCTTAACCGAATAGGGGAGGCGTAGCGAAAGCGAGTCTTAATAGGGCGTCTAGTCGCTGGGAATAGACCCGAAACCGGGCGATCTATCCATGGGCAGGTTGAAGGTTGGGTAACACTAACTGGAGGACCGAACCGACTACCGTTGAAAAGTTAGCGGATGACCTGTGGATCGGAGTGAAAGGCTAATCAAGCTCGGAGATAGCTGGTTCTCCTCGAAAGCTATTTAGGTAGCGCCTCATGTATCACTGTAGGGGGTAGAGCACTGTTTCGGCTAGGGGGTCATCCCGACTTACCAAACCGATGCAAACTCCGAATACCTACAAGTGCCGAGCATGGGAGACACACGGCGGGTGCTAACGTCCGTCGTGAAAAGGGAAACAACCCAGACCGTCAGCTAAGGTCCCAAAGTTATGGTTAAGTGGGAAACGATGTGGGAAGGCTTAGACAGCTAGGAGGTTGGCTTAGAAGCAGCCACCCTTTAAAGAAAGCGTAATAGCTCACTAGTCGAGTCGGCCTGCGCGGAAGATGTAACGGGGCTCAAACCATACACCGAAGCTACGGGTATCACTTAGGTGATGCGGTAGAGGAGCGTTCTGTAAGCCTGTGAAGGTGAGTTGAGAAGCTTGCTGGAGGTATCAGAAGTGCGAATGCTGACATGAGTAACGACAATGGGTGTGAAAAACACCCACGCCGAAAGACCAAGGTTTCCTGCGCAACGTTAATCGACGCAGGGTTAGTCGGTCCCTAAGGCGAGGCTGAAAAGCGTAGTCGATGGAAAACAGGTTAATATTCCTGTACTTCTGGTTATTGCGATGGAGGGACGGAGAAGGCTAGGCCAGCTTGGCGTTGGTTGTCCAAGTTTAAGGTGGTAGGCTGGAATCTTAGGTAAATCCGGGATTCCAAGGCCGAGAGCTGATGACGAGTTACCCTTTGGGTGACGAAGTGGTTGATGCCATGCTTCCAAGAAAAGCTTCTAAGCTTCAGGTAACCAGGAACCGTACCCCAAACCGACACAGGTGGTTGGGTAGAGAATACCAAGGCGCTTGAGAGAACTCGGGTGAAGGAACTAGGCAAAATGGCACCGTAACTTCGGGAGAAGGTGCGCCGGTGAGGGTGAAGCATTTACTGCGTAAGCCCACGCCGGTCGAAGATACCAGGCCGCTGCGACTGTTTATTAAAAACACAGCACTCTGCAAACACGAAAGTGGACGTATAGGGTGTGACGCCTGCCCGGTGCCGGAAGGTTAATTGATGGGGTTAGCTAACGCGAAGCTCTTGATCGAAGCCCCGGTAAACGGCGGCCGTAACTATAACGGTCCTAAGGTAGCGAAATTCCTTGTCGGGTAAGTTCCGACCTGCACGAATGGCGTAACGATGGCGGCGCTGTCTCCACCCGAGACTCAGTGAAATTGAAATCGCTGTGAAGATGCAGTGTATCCGCGGCTAGACGGAAAGACCCCGTGAACCTTTACTATAGCTTTGCACTGGACTTTGAATTTGCTTGTGTAGGATAGGTGGGAGGCTTTGAAGCGTGGACGCCAGTTCGCGTGGAGCCAACCTTGAAATACCACCCTGGCAACTTTGAGGTTCTAACTCAGGTCCGTTATCCGGATCGAGGACAGTGTATGGTGGGTAGTTTGACTGGGGCGGTCTCCTCCTAAAGAGTAACGGAGGAGTACGAAGGTGCGCTCAGACCGGTCGGAAATCGGTCGTAGAGTATAAAGGCAAAAGCGCGCTTGACTGCGAGACAGACACGTCGAGCAGGTACGAAAGTAGGTCTTAGTGATCCGGTGGTTCTGTATGGAAGGGCCATCGCTCAACGGATAAAAGGTACTCCGGGGATAACAGGCTGATACCGCCCAAGAGTTCATATCGACGGCGGTGTTTGGCACCTCGATGTCGGCTCATCACATCCTGGGGCTGAAGCCGGTCCCAAGGGTATGGCTGTTCGCCATTTAAAGTGGTACGCGAGCTGGGTTTAGAACGTCGTGAGACAGTTCGGTCCCTATCTGCCGTGGACGTTTGAGATTTGAGAGGGGCTGCTCCTAGTACGAGAGGACCGGAGTGGACGAACCTCTGGTGTTCCGGTTGTCACGCCAGTGGCATTGCCGGGTAGCTATGTTCGGAATAGATAACCGCTGAAAGCATCTAAGCGGGAAACTAGCCTCAAGATGAGATCTCACTGGGACCTTGAGTCCCCTGAAGGGCCGTCGAAGACTACGACGTTGATAGGTTGGGTGTGTAAGCGCTGTGAGGCGTTGAGCTAACCAATACTAATTGCCCGTGAGGCTTGACCATATAACACCCAAGCAATTTGTGAACTCGAAAGAGGCCAGATTGCGGTGTGTGAAGACGAAACGAACCGAAAGTTCGAGATACTCACAAAACACCAAACTATCGCATACCCATTCGCTGGAGCGTGATCCGTAAGGAGAACGAGCTGGCTACCGAATTTCTTGACGACCATAGAGCATTGGAACCACCTGATCCCATCCCGAACTCAGCAGTGAAACGATGCATCGCCGATGGTAGTGTGGGGTTTCCCCATGTGAGAGTAGGTCATCGTCAAGATTGAATTCCGAAACCCCTATCTGCGTATGCAGGTAGGGGTTTTGTTTT
>NZ_AKJB01000133.1:0-2772 GCF_000282555.1 Pseudomonas sp. GM102
GGGGGCTTGCCCCCGTTGGGCTGCGAAGCAGTCCCAAAATCTCTGATGTACCAAAAATCTTGTGAGTGCTACGCACTCAAACGGGGGCAAGCCCCCTCGCCACAGAGCTCCCACAGGGAATGAGGCAATCCGCAAAATTTCGGACACAAGGACTTCAAATGATCGCTCTGCCATGGACTTATCTGGCACTTCTCTCCATTGGCTACGGCCTGGCGTTGATCTACGGCCATCTCGGTTGGCTGTCCGCTATCTCTTTTGCGTTGCTGCTGTTCGCCGGTTTCGCCGTTCGCCAGCAACAGGTTCCCGTTGGCCGCTACCTCGGCCACGGTCTGTTCATCTTCCTGGCGGTGGCGCTGGCGATGCACTGGCTTCCCGGTTTCTTCAACGGTCGCGCCATTGATCCCCAGCGTTTCACCGACGATGCCGTGCCGTTTGCCATGTACCTGAATCAGGACAAACCGCTGATTGGTTTCTGGCTGTTGCTGGTTTGTCCATGGATTGTCGGCCGGCGCTCGCTGCGGCTGTCCGTTTATGCCACCGCCCTCGCCTTGACCGTGAGCGCCGTGCTGGCCTTGGGTGGCGCGCTGTTGCTGGGCGTGATCAGTTGGGCGCCGAAGTGGCCGGATCAGGCCTGGTTGTGGATGCTGAACAATCTGTTGCTGGTGACGCTGGTGGAAGAAGCGCTGTTTCGCGGCTACATCCAGGGCGGCCTGAGCCGGCAGTTCAAACATCTGCCTTATGGCGAAAATCTCGCGTTGTTGCTCGCATCAATGCTGTTCGGCCTCGTTCATCTGGGTGCTGGCTGGCAATGGGTGTTGCTGGCGGGCCTCGCGGGTGTCGGTTATGGCCTGGCCTATCGTTTTGGTGGGTTGGGCGCGGCTATCGCCACCCACTTTGGTTTAAATCTACTGCATTTCGGGCTGTTCACTTATCCGATGCTCGCCGGCTGACGCAATAGTCGTTTTGCGACGCGTCACTGATTTATGAAAAAAACATTTCAATAAATACCTGACGATGCCGACAACCTCTCAAAGCCTTGCGGATTGAAAAAGCCATGCGTAACAACCAGCCCATTACACAACGCGAACGGACCTTCCCGGCTCAGCAACGGTTGATTTCCACCACCGATGCCAAGGGCGTGATCACCTACTGCAACGACGCTTTCGTCGAAATCAGCGGGTTTTCTCGTGAGGAACTGATCCGTGCGCCGCATAACCTGGTCCGTCACCCCGACGTCCCGGCTGCGGTGTTCGCGCACATGTGGGGCACACTGAAACAAGGCTTGCCATGGATGGGCATTGTCAAAAATCGCTGCAAGACCGGTGACCACTACTGGGTTAACGCCTATGTCACACCGGTGTTCGACGGCAATCAGGTGATCGGTTACGAGTCGGTGCGGGTCAAACCCACCGCCGAACAGATCCGCCGCGCCGAAGCGCTCTACCAACGCATCAACCAGGGCAAGTCTGCGGTTCCCTCTACAGACAAATGGCTGCCGGTGCTTCAGGACTGGCTGCCGTTCATTCTGGTCAGCCAGCTGAGTTTCATGATCGGCGCCACCCTGACGTCCCAATGGGGCTTCGCCCTCGCCGCCGGCCTTTCGGTGCCGTTGGGCCTGATGGGGTTGAGCTGGCAACAGCGCGGTATCAAGCGTTTGCTGCGCCTGGCTGAACAGACCACGTCTGACCCGTTGATCGCGCAGATGTACACCGACAGCCGTGGCGCCCAGGCACGCCTGGAGATGTCGATCCTCAGTCAGGAAGCACGCCTGAAAACCTGTTTGACCCGTTTGCAGGACACTGCCGAACACCTCACCGAACAAGCGAAACAGTCCGATACCCTGGCGCACAACAGCTCCAGCGGCCTGGAACGTCAACGCGTCGAAACCGAGCAAGTGGCAACCGCTGTGAATCAGATGGCCGCCACCACTCAGGAAGTCGCCAGCCACGTGCAGCGCACCGCTGACGCCACTCAGGAAGCCAATCGCCTGACCGGTCGTGGTCGCGACATCGCCGGGGAAACCCGCGAAGCCATTCAGCGCCTGTCGGTTGTAGTCGGTGAAACCGGCCTGACCGTGACTCAACTGGCCAAGGACAGCGACGAAATTGGCGGCGTGGTCGATGTGATCAAAGGCATCGCCGACCAGACCAACCTGCTGGCCTTGAACGCTGCGATTGAAGCCGCGCGTGCCGGCGAGATGGGCCGTGGTTTTGCGGTGGTGGCCGACGAAGTACGCCAATTGGCACAATGCACCAGCGAATCCACCGGGCAGATTCACGCCCTGATCGCCAAGCTGCAGCAAACCGCCAGCACCGCAGTGCAAACCATGGAAGCCGGGCATCGCCAGGCCGAAGAAGGTGTGGCGCGGGTGTTGGAAGCGGACCAGGCACTGGTGGGCATCAGCGAAGCGGTGGCCAATATCACCGACATGACCACCCAGATCGCTGCCGCCACCGAAGAGCAAAGTGCCGTTGCCGAAGAAATCAGCCGCAACATCAGCAACATCTCACAACTGGCTGACCAGACCTCGGAACAGGCACAGCACTCGGCGCTGCTGAGTGAAGAACTGACCAAGACCGCGAATACCCAGTATTCGTTGGTGGAGCGGTTTAATCGCTGATTTATTCTGGAAAGACAAAAACCCGGACGGTGAAAACTTCCGGGTTTTTTGTTGCCTGGCAGATCGCTTTCGCGGGCAAGCCTCGCTCCTACAGATAATCGCGCATGACCCGCATGACCCGCATGATCCGCATGATCCGCATGATCCGCATG
>NZ_AKJB01000134.1:0-12837 GCF_000282555.1 Pseudomonas sp. GM102
GCGAGCGAGCTTGCTCGCGCTGGGCTGCGTAGCGGCCCCAAAAATCTGACAATCATTGCCAATTTTTGTGAGTGCTACGCACTCAAGCGGGAGCAAGCTCCCTCGCCACAGGTTTCTCTGATTCAAACTCTCTTACAGCATTACGCTCCTTGAGCGGCGTTTTTGTTTGTGCGTCATTTGTCGGGCTTGTTGAGGACGAGATCAAGATTGTTCCTTTTGCCCCGGGTCAGTCGCAATCACCCCGTTGCTCCGCCACCAACAGCAACGATTGCGGCACAGGGCTTTGCGGGTGCTGCGGCTCCTGCAGGCCGGCCAGCCGAAAACCGGCCATGTCCAGCGCATTGAGCCAACTGGACAATGTTCGGAAGTACCACGGCATGGGTTGCCACTGCCCTTTGAACCCAGTGAAGGTTTCTTCCCGCCAACCATCCTGATAATCGCCCGCCGCCGCGGTCCACGGATGTAGCGTCTGGATCACCAGCGCGCCGCCAGGGGCGAGCAGGGCGTTCATGGCGGCGAGCAGGGGGATGATGTCCTGGTGCAGCAGGGCGAAATTGGCGCAGATCAGGTCGTAGTTGTTGCCGATGTCCACCTTCGCCTCCACCAACTCTTCATAGCTCGCCAAATACACCCGCGAAGAGCCCGCCGCCCGTGCTGCCTCGACCAGCGTCGCATCACCATCCACACCGACCGCCGTGATGGCCCGTTCAGCCAGCGCCCGCAACAGCCAGCCCTCGCCGCAGCCCAGGTCAAGCACACGCTCGGGTTGGCGGCCTAGTACCGCCAGCAGGATTGCCTGGTCGGTGACCTTGAGGCGGCTTTCGATGGTGCCGGTGCGGATCGCCTGGATCCAGGACTGGGCGTTGTGGTGCCAGCTCTGGAGGAGGGTGGATTCGGGGGCAGGCATTTCGATGTCCGGAGTTGTTGGATGGATGAAAGGATAGGACAAATGCGGGTGTAAAAAATAAGGTCTGAGCAGTAGCGCTCCCAATGGTCATGAGCTTGCTCTAGCGGGCTGCTGATTCATTCGGGACGGATCAGTGAATTGCGATGCATCGATTCGCATAGCAAAGTGCTAAAAAGCGGCGGGTATCCGGGCTTTTTTAGATGTTTTTTCTATAGGTGGGGCGAGGATTATCGTCTCACACGTGCGTTTTGGCGCAAGCAACCGCTCGATGGCGCCACTCACCATGTTTTCCAGCAGATTATCGCGCTCTCGTTCATCCAGCGAATAGTGCGTCAGCCAACTGGGCGCGCTGTTGAGCAAGGTGGCAATGGCGTGACCGACGGCCATCCGGCACGGTTCACTGAGTCGGGGTCGGACGCCAAGCATCAGCAGCAACTTGCGTTCGTACTGCTCGCGCAGTTGCCGGATCCGTTCCTGTTGCTCTTCATTCAGGCAACCGCTGTCACGCTCCACCAGACGAAAATGCCAAGGCATTTCCTGATGCAGATTCAGGTGCGCGCTGATCAATTGGTTGAGTCTGTCGCGTTTTGCCGGGGCCGTTTGTTCGATGCGCCCCAGGGTGGCTAGCAGCTCTTCGTAGAACTCCTCGATCAGGTCGAGCAGCAAGTGCTGCTTGCTGGGGTAATGGTGATACAGCGAGCCCGTGGCGAGCCCCAGGGAGGTCGCGAGCTCACGCATGCCGACCTGACCGAAACCCTTGCTGGCAAAGAGCTCCAGCACCTTGTCCCGGTGTTCGGCGAAGCGTGAGCAACGCTCAGGCATAGGCATGGAAGCCACGCCCCGTTTTGCGTCCCAGGTAACCGGCGGCGACCATTTCCTTAAGCAGTGGAGCGGGGCGGTATTTGCTGTCGTTGAAGCCGTCGTAGAAGGCCTCAAGGATTGCCAGCACGGTGTCCAGGCCGATCAGGTCCGCCAACGCCAGCGGGCCGATCGGCTGGTTGCAGCCCAGGCGCATGCCGGCGTCGATGTCTTCGGCGCTGGCCAGGCCTTCCTGAAACACCAGGATCGCTTCATTGATCATCGGCACCAGAATCCGGTTGACCACGAAACCCGGACGGTTGCCGGCGGTGATTGCGGTTTTGCCGAGTGCGGTCGCCATGTCCAGCGCCAGGGCGTGGGTGGCATCGCTGGTTTGCAGGCCGCGAATCACTTCAATCAGGCCCATTACCGGCACCGGGTTAAAGAAATGCAAACCGATGAAGCGCTCAGGCTGACTGACGCTGGCAGCCAGTTGGGTAATGGACAGCGACGACGTGTTCGAGGCAATCACACAGTCGGCGCTGACCTGCGCGGCGATTTGTTGCAGCACGCGCAGTTTCAGGTCGAGGTTTTCGGTGGCGGCTTCGATCACCATTTGCACGTTTTGCAGGCTGTTGTAATCGGTACTGGTGCGAATCTTGTCGAGGGCAGCGAGCTTTTGCTCATGCGTCAGCGTGTTTTTGGCGATCTGCCGATCGAGGTTTTTATCGACGGTCGCGATTGCCTTTTGCAAGGCACTCTCGCAGATGTCGATCAAAGTCACGTGGAGGCCGGCCAGGGCGCAGACTTGCGCGATGCCATTGCCCATGGTGCCGGCGCCGATGACGCCAATGTTCTGAAGATTCATGCGCATGTCCTTATCAAACCCGCTCAAACAACACAGCGATGCCTTGGCCGCCGCCGATGCACATGGTCGCCAGGGCATAACGGCCTTGGCAGCGATGCAGTTCGTGAATGGCTTTGGTGGCGATGATCGCGCCAGTGGCGCCCACTGGATGGCCCAGCGAGATGCCCGAACCGTTGGGGTTGACCTTTTGCGGATCGAAGCCCAGCTCTTGCGCTACGGCACAGGCCTGGGCGGCAAACGCTTCGTTGGACTCGATCACATCAAGGTCGGCAACGGTCAGACCGGCACGCTTGAGCACCAGGCGGGTGGCGGGAATCGGTCCCAGCCCCATCATTGAAGGTTCAACGCCTGCGTGGGCATAACCCACCAATCGGGCCATGGGCTTGAGGCCTTGTTCCTGGACGACTTGCCCGGTGGCCATGATCAGTGCGCCGGCACCATCATTGAGGCCGGACGCGTTGCCGGCGGTGACGCTACCGTCCTTTTTGAAGGCGGGTTTCATGCGGCTCAATTGCTCGGCATTGACCTCGGCCCGCACATGCTCATCCGTCGCAAACGTAACCGTCCCTTTGCGGGTTTCAATTTCGATCGGCACGATCTGCCCCGCAAAACGCCCTTCGGCAATCGCCCGGGCAGCACGCTGCTGGCTGAGCAGCGCCAATTCATCCTGGGCCTGACGCGTAATGCCATAGTGCTCGGCGATATTTTCAGCGGTGATACCCATGTGGAAACCGGCAAACGGGTCTTGCAGTACCCCAAGCATGTAGTCGATGGCCTGCATGTCGCCCATGCGTGCGCCCCAGCGCGCTTGCGGCAACAGGTACGCGCCTCGGCTCATGGATTCGACGCCGCCTGCCAGCGCAGCGCCCGCATCCCCCAGCATCAAACTTTGCGCGGCACTGACAATCGCCTGCAAACCCGAACCGCACAGGCGGTTGACGTTGAAGGCGGGCGTCTCTTTCGTCAGGCCGGCATTGATCGCTACGGCGCGGGAGATATAGGCATCACGCGCCTCGGTCGGGATCACATGGCCCATTACCGCATGGCCGATGTGCTCGGGCGCCAGGCCTGAACGTTCGATGGCGGCGCGGCAAACGTCGGTTGCCAACTGAATAGGCGGCACATCCTTGAGTGAACCGCCAAAACTGCCGATGGCAGAACGAACGGCGCTCACTACAAAAATATCGGAATGGTTCATGTTGGCTCTCTGAATAGGTCTTTTTTGTTGGCACGAGTCTAGAATCAGCAGCGCCACTGGCCTATGCCAAAACTGTTCAAGGGTGATGGCGTTTTTTGCCATATTCAGATGTAACGAGAGAGGCATTCAAATGCGGGAAACGGATTCGGTGGCGGTTTACTTCATGTACCCCATGATCCATGCACTACGTGAAGAACCGCAGCGTCTGCGGTCAGTGCTTGAACAAGTGGGAATTGATCCGGCACTGATGGACCAGCCGACGGCACGGGTGCCGGCCACGGCTTTCGCCGCGTTGTGGCTGGTGCAGATTCGTGAGTTGAACGACGAATTTTTCCAGTTGGACTCCCACGGTATGCCACCGGGCAGTTTTGCCTTGATCTGTCGGGCATTGATTCAGGAGCCAACGCTGGAAAAAGCCATGCGCCAGTGCCTGGCCAATTTCGCCCTGTTCCTGCGTGATTTTCGTGGCACGTTGAGTGTGCGTGGCAAGCGTGCGGTCATCAGCTTGCAGACCCGTTCGCAGAACAGCGAGGTCAGCCGGCTGGGCGAAGAAACATTTCTGGTGTTGATGATCAGTCTGCTGTGCTGGTTGGCCGGGCGGCGCATTCCTATCGATCGTGCGGACTTTCGCCATCAGCGTTTGTCGCTGCGTGATGATGCCTTGCTCTGGGGCCCCAATCTGACCTTTGGCACCGAACGCACCGAAATCGAATTCGCCAGTCACTACCTGCGACTGCCGGTGGTTCAAGACCTTGCCTCGCTGAAAGTGTTTTTGCGCACCGCGCCGCAATGGCTGGTGATCCGCTTCCGCAACCAGCATGGGCTGGCGTCGCAGGTTCATCAGCGCCTGCGCCACAGCCATTACAGCGAGTGGCCGACCTTGCAGGCCTTCGCCCTGGAGCAGCACCTGAGCCCCAGTACCTTTCGCCGCAAACTGGGGCGTGAAGGCTGTTCCTATCAGGAAATCAAGGATGAAGTGCGGCGCGCGGTGGCGTTTGAACGGTTGCGCCAGAGCAAGGCGAGCATCAGTGATATTGCCGAACAGTTGGGATTTCAGGAGCCGAGTGCGTTTCATCGGGCGTTCAAGAAGTGGACGGGGGAAAGCCCGGGGCGGTATCGGGTGCGGTATCAGGCATCGGAGGCGATTGATTGATGAATTGCGGGCCTGGCATCCTCTTGCGCATTCGCAGGCGGTGGGCCGGTCTGGCTAATCGGCGAACAGGTTGATGGGGCGACGAAGTACGGCCTGTCGGTGCCGACTATCGGATTGCCATCAGCGAAGGAAGGCGCACGACGAAGGACGCGTTTGCCTGGCAATCATCCGCTATTTGGCCAGTAACCTGCCCCCAAACCTCTCTCCAGCCCGCAATAAGGGCGACAGCACGTTATAGAGCATCCTGGCTTCGTCACAGATCGCTTGCGCCCTTCACCGCCGGGTCGTGGGGAGGAGGCACTCCGGCCGATTGCTACACACAGTCGTTCGGCATGATCTAAGCTCCAGAAGATGGTTTTTACGAGCAGGGGTTTCAATGCGAAGCACACCTGAAAACAGCCTGAAGAATGCGTTGAAAGCCTGTAGAGATAGCTTTATTTCTGTTGGTTTTTTCAGCTTCTTCATCAACGCGCTCATGCTCGTGCCTACCTTCTATATGCTTCAGGTGTATGGGCGAGTGATGGCCAGCGGAAGTCTGACAACCCTGGCAATGCTGACGCTGATCATGACCGGGCTGATCATCACGCTCGGCTCCCTGGAATGGATCCGTTCGCGCATCATGGTTCGGGTCAGTACCCGGCTGGATGTGTTGCTGAGTCGCCAGGTCTATAAGGCCAGTTTCAAACGGGCTCTGGACAGTGGCGGGATGGATGCCTCGGCCCAGTCGCTCAATGACTTGACGGGTTTGAGACAGTTTCTCTCCGGTAATGGTTTGTTCGCCTTTTTCGATGCGCCCTGGTTGCCTATCTACATCGCCGTGATGTTCATGTTTCACCCTTGGTTTGGCTGGGTAGCGACGGGCAGTGCGCTGCTGTTGTTATTGCTCGCGTTTATCAATGAGAGGCTGACGGGGCCAACTCTGGCTCAGGCGAACAAGGAACATATCGGCGCGACGCTCTACACCACGAAAAATCTGCGCAACGCTGAAGTCATCGAGTCCATGGGCATGCTTGAAACCCTGATGGATCGTTGGGGGCATCGGCAAAGAAATGTTCTGTTGCTACAGGCCCAGGCCAGCGATAGAGGTGCCATCGTCAGCACGCTGTCCAGGACGTTCCGGATCCTGGTGCAATCATTGATTCTGGGGCTGGGGGCGTACCTGGCCGTGGATCATCAAGTAGGGGCAGGCCTGGTGTTTGCCGGGGCCGTGCTACTAGGGCGTGCATTGGCCCCCATCGATCTGATCATCGGCAGTTGGAGGGGCTTTATTGCGGCCCGCTCGCAATACGGCCGTCTCAACGACATCCTCGACAAACAACAGGCTCAGCCCGAGCGTATGTCATTGCCTGCGCCTCAGGGGCACGTGCAGGTAGAGAATCTGGTGGTTGCGGCACCTGGTTCGAGAACCCCGATCATCAACAACATGAGTTTCAGCGTACCTGCCGGCTGCGTTGTCGGCATCATCGGTCCCAGTGCTGCGGGCAAATCGACCCTGGCCAGGGCATTGATGGGGGTATGGGCACCGCTGCATGGCGTGGTCCGGCTCGATGGCGCGGACATCAGCGCGTGGGATAAAGATGAACTTGGACCGTATATAGGTTACTTGCCCCAGGACATTGAGCTGTTCGAAGGCAGCATCAGCGAGAACATTGCCCGCTTCGCCGAGGTCGACTCGGTAAAAGTCATTCAGGCTGCCAGGACCGCTGGCGTTCACGAAATGATTTTGCAGTTGCCCGATGGCTACGACACCGTCATTGGCAGTGAGGGCCTCACGCTGTCGGGAGGGCAGCGCCAGCGCATCGGACTGGCCCGCGCCCTGTATGGCAGCCCGCGCCTGATTATTCTCGACGAGCCCAACTCCAATCTTGACGAAGTCGGCGATCGCGCCCTGGTGGCAGCCATCCAGCAGATCAAGCAGAGCGGCGCGACCCTGTTTGTCATTACCCACCGAACCAACATCGTGTCGCAACTGGACCGGCTCATGGTGATGAACGCAGGGGCTATCAGTCTTTATGGGCCACGCGAGCAAGTACTCGCCGAACTCGCGCAGAAACAGCAGGCACAAAAGCACGCCATGTCGGCAGGCGCCACCATGGCTTCGGTCAAAACCAGCAAGGGCGATGCTGATGAACCCTACGATGCCCAGTCGTCAAATTGAAAGCTTCGCCGGCCTGCCGATATCTGATCGTAAAGCACGCCGCCTGGGCATTGGTATTGTCGGGGTGACCTTCGGCCTGTTCGGCACCTGGGCGGCGCTTGCGCCCCTGGACGGTGCCGCTTACGCGCCGGGGGTGGTCACCGTGCAGACTTACCGCAAAACGGTCCAGCATCCTGAAGGCGGCATCGTCAAAGCGGTACTGGTCCATGACGGAGACATCGTCAAGCGTGGTGATCCGCTGATCATTCTTGATGATGCCCAGTTGCGCTTCGAATACGAGATGAGCCGAGGCCAGTTGGTCGCGACCAGAGCCATGGAGGCAAGACTCAGGGCTGAGCGCGACACACTGTCGGCGATCAGCTTTGGCGAGATAGCCGATCCAGACAGTCTGCGAGGCGTGGAGGCGCGCCAGGGCGAGACCCAGGTATTCAACGCCCGGCAGGGCTCGCGGCTGGGTCAGATCTCGGTGTTGCGCGAGCGCATTGGCCAGTTGAGTCAACAGATCAAGGGACTGGAATCGATGATTGCTGCCAAGGTTCATCTGGAGAAATCCTACAGCGGTGAAATCGTTGAATTGACCGACCTGCTCAAGCAAGGGTTCGTGGACAAACAACGTCTGCTCGATCAGGAACGCAAGTTGGGGATGCTCAGGTCGGAGGTGGCTGATCACCGGTCCGCTATTAACAAGACTCGTCTGCAGATCAACGAAACACAGCTGCAGATTCTGCAAATCGACAAGGATTTCAGTACCGAGGTGGTCAAGGAGCTGGCCGAGGTTCAGACCCGGATGTACGACCTGCAAGAGAAAACCTCGTCCCTGGAGGACCGGCTCAGTCGTATTGTCATCCGCGCACCCGACGCGGGCATGGTGATTGGCATGACAGTGCACACCATTGGTGGTGTCGTGAGCCCGGCAACGCCGCTGCTGGATATCGTCCCATCGGTTTCCGAGCTGGTCATAGAGGCCCAGGTGGCGCCGGTGGATATTGATCGTGTTGCCATCGGCAAGCGTGCCGATATCCGTTTCGGCGCGTTCAATAGCTCGACCACGCCGGTGATCGAAGGCGAGGTCAGCAGCGTATCGGCTGACCGGCTGGTCAACGAAAAGGCCGGGACGGCCTATTACCTGGCGCGGGTCCGGGTAACCGAGGAGGGCGTGCGCACCTTGGGTGAGCGCAAGTTGTTGCCGGGGATGCCGGCGGACGTATTGATCATCACCGGGCAACGCACGTTGTTGCAGTACTTGATGCAGCCGGCTCGCGATGCCATGGCTCAATCGATGATCGAGGAATAACCATGAGCGCGTCGGCAGTTTTGCTGGGCGGTGTGTTCATGCTTGCAGCGGGTGCCGCCCTGGCGCAAACCACTGCAGCCACGCCGACCGGGGTCAGCGCCTCGACGTTTTCCACCGACCTCATGCAATTGTACCGTGAGTCACGGCTGGAAGATCCGCGGGTATTGGCCTCCTATGCGCAAGCGCAGGCGGGTAAGGAGCATCAGCGCGAGGCTATGGGTGCGCTGTTCCCGCAGGTATCGCTCAACGCCGGGACGAATCGGATTCATCAGGAGAGCGACCTGGTGGAGCAAAGCTACGATAGCGAAAACTACAGCCTGGTGCTGCGTCAGTACCTCTACAACAAGACTGCGTGGGAGAACTACCAAAAATTCAAAAGCCTGGCCAAGCAATCCGAATCGCAAGCGCTGGATGCCCAGGCCGAGGCCACAGTGGACTTGGCGCAGCGTTACTTCGCCGCGTTGGCGGCCGAAGATGAACTGGAGTTGGTGAGGGCGGAGCGTCGAACCACGCAAAAGAGTCTGGACCGAGTCAATGCGTTGTACGAAAAACAGCTGGCAATGATTACTGATCAGCTCGACCTCAAGGCCCGGGTAGATTTGCTGGCGGCGCAGGAACTGGATGCCCAGAACCAGGCGAGTATCAGTCGCGAGGCACTGGCGGAGATCGTCGGCCGGCCGGTCAAGGAGAAGCTCAACCGGATTCGCGATGACGTGCAACTGCGGGTTTCAGCGCAGAGTCTGGAATCCTGGGTGCGCGAGGGTATAGCGCTAAACCCGGCGCTCAAGGCCAACGAGAGCGGTGTGGAAGCCGCGGGCGCAGCCTTGCGCAGCGGCAAGGGCGGGCACTATCCGACCCTGAGCCTTACGCTGAGCGCGCAGCAGACCAACGAGGGCTACAACAATGCCCTGGCGCCACGCACCGACAGTTATGTCGCCGGTATTGGCGTGCAGGTGCCGCTGTACAGCGGGGGCTCGACCTCGGCGCGGGTCCGTGGGCTCTACCAGGATCAGATTACCGCCGAGCAGGAACTGGAAGCGATCCGGCGCCGGGTGGTCAAGGAGATCACCAGCGCTTACCTGACCGCCAATTCGAGCGGAGAAAAGATCAGTGCGAGCCGAAACGCCCTGGCCTCGGCACAGCTGTCCAGAGTGGCGGCAGAGAAAGCCCTCGATTACGGAATGGTCAATGCCGTCGATGTACTGACCACCGTACGCAACGAATTCCGGGCGCGTCGTGACCTGCTCAAAACGCAGTATGAGTTCGTCACTAATGTCCTTACCCTCAATCGCTGGGCGGGAAAGCCGCCTGCCGAGGGTGTCGAAAGCGTTAATGCCTGGTTGAGTCCCGGCAGCTCCAGCCAAAACCTCACATCCCACTGACGCCAATTTGAGCCATAACCCCCAGCAGTTCAGGTGGTGGTTGCCGTGGCGTTGTCGCAAAAAACTCGAGCACCGCAGTCATGCGGTAACCCGCACGCACCGCAAGGAAAAAAACCGCGGCGAGACCCAGACAGGGAGCATTTCCATGGCTCGGCAAGGCGAGTTTCGCCGATAAATTGACGTCAGAGTTTATTCTGCGTTTTCCTTTACACCACTCGTCGGTTAATTGACGATTTTGATCGGAATCAGGTTTGGTTGCCGCTCGCCGGGGGCGGGCCTAACACCTTGATTTCTTTGGGGGAGAACACCCTTGGGGACATCGGCCGGGCTACCCGCATGAGGCTTGAGTCGACGACTGGCGGATGGGCGGGCTGGCAGCGCGCTGGGCTGGCCTAGACTCAGTTCAGCGGCTCGAGGGAGCACATCAATCATGCGCAAGCTATTGATGATTATTCCTATTTATGTTGCCTCGATGGCTTTGCCCGGCTTTTGGAAACGTCCGTGACTCCTGCCGGTGAAGCCAGTGGAAGTGTCCCCCAGGGATAAAATAGCCGGGTGGGCACCATTAGGCCTGTCGGCGCTCGCATCTGTCCTTCGATCACGGTGGTCAGGTGAGGGAGCTGCTGATCATGTAGGCCAAGGGAGGGAGGTTAGAGTTAATTCTTCAAGGGAGTCAGGAAAGTAATGACGACCCACAGAAAACCAATACGCGTGATGCTGATCGATTGTCGTCCCCTCGTTCTCATGGGCCTTCAAGATTTGATCAATGCCAGGAAGCCTCAGATGGAAGTGAGCGGCCAGGCCACCACCTATACCAATGCGCTGGATCTTGCCGATCAGTTGCGTCCCAATGTAATTTTTTTCAGTTTCTTTCCAGATGCGCTGAACCCACTGGAGGTCGTGGCGGGACTCACCCGCAACGCTGAAATGAAAGTGCTGGTGCTCAAGGGACTGTACGAAGCCGTCCCCGTTGCCCAGGCAATAGAAGCGGGTGCACGGGGTATCGTGCTGGCGGAAGATCCGACGGAATCGATCATCCAGGCCATCATCACGGTCCACCACCGCGACACCGGACAGGATAGGGCCTGGGCCGGTGGGCTTTCCGGCTATTCCGCGGCCGGGAATATTCACTTGAAATGCAATCTGGAGCAGGCAAAACAGGCGCGGCTGACGCTGCGCGAGAGGGAACTGATTCGCGCCATTGTGGGGGATCCGTCTGCCAAATACATGAGCATCGCCGGGCGCTTGGGCATTAGTGAACACACCGTGCACAACCACCTCAGCAACATTTATCAAAAGCTTAATCTGATCAACCGTATCGATTTGCTGATGTATGCGCTGAAGCACGGGCTAACCAACAACGAAAAGCCACCCGAGTCCACGTGGGTGGAGCTGGATTTGGTTTCACGTCAAAACAGTCAAAACAAGAGGTTCTGACACCCGTTGGCGCGCCTGAGCCGTTACTGTGTCGCCGTCCTTGTCGGTAGCCTGCCGCAGGGTGCCCAGGTTGATGCGATCGTGCTGGAGCTGCACAAAACAATGCGAGGGTGGCTTGCGCCACCCTCGCATCTTTTTACGCGCGTTTCTCAGACGCTGCCAAAGACAATGTCGCTAGTCAGAAGATCGACCCCGACCAAGGTGATGGTCGTTGTTTGTCCGCCCGTTTCGGCAACCGTCACGATGCTGTCTGCGCCGGTATTGTCGATCGACTGGACAACCGCGCTCTGGTCGCCGTTGAGCACCAAGGCGTCTCGCAGGTTTGCGTTCGCATCGAAGCCGGTGACCTGATACAGGTTCTCATCGACTGACAAATCGATGTTGAAGGCATCACGCTCTCCGCCCGTACCCACCAGCGTGAAGTCGAAGGTGGCATTTTCCAAGTCGTTGGCGAACAGGTTGGCGTCGAACGTACTCGTCGCCGAGTCCCCATCCTTGTCTGTCAGCGTCGCGTTGAACGTCAGCTGGACATCGCTGGCCAGGCTCTCGCTCTCCTGAGTGAACTGGATCGTCGGGATCTTGATCTCGCCTCGGGCCATCGTGAGCTGAACAGCGTCGATCAGATTCGTGCCATCGCTCTCAATGAGGAAGGATACCTGTCCGCCTGCCTCCGGAGTCAGGGTGTTCACTTCGATGAGGTTCGAGAACGTGCCGTCCTCGTAGTAGGCCCTGTAGTACAGGTCCTCGGTTGCCGTGTTGTAACCTCCCACGGAATTGTCGATGAAGACCCTCATGCTTGTCAGCAGGCTTTCCGGATTGACGACGAAACTTTCGTCATCAACGCCGATGGCGGCCAGGTTGTCTCCCTGGAACAGGTTATTGGCGACGCCGATGCCGGCCGTGCTGACGTTCATGGCCGACGGGTCGATGTACGAGGGCAGGGGGTCGGTTTGTAGCGTGGTTTCGGTGGGATCGGGTTCTCCGAGCCCGATACCGGTCAGGATGTCCGCAGTCGACGCAAGTGCCTTCGCGGAAAAGAACACAACCTCCTCGGATGGCGAAGGAATAGTCGGCGGATCCTGCTCTGGAATTAACAATGTGCGCACTGGATCCGGACCGCCGGCACCCAGTGCGCCGTCGGCAGTGCTGAGCACGATCTCTGAACTGAAGCCTTGCACCAGATCCAGTGCATAGCGGCCATCGGCATAGGCGGTCAGCGTGTAGTCGACGCTGGTATCCGCTGTAGCGGCGTTGTTGTCGAAATCACCAGTTAACGTCCCGGCGAACTGGTACGCGCCATTGCCGTCCGGTGAGGGCGACTGCTCGGTGAGCGTGGCGGTCCCGGTGGTGGTCGTATTGTCTGGTCTGACGAGGGTGAACTGGCTATTCACCGAGATATCCAGACCAGCCGCACCCAGCCCGTCGGCGCCCGCCGAATGGTCCCAGAAGCCGAATTGCGGCAGCACGCTACCGGTGCCGATCAGGTTGCCGAATGCAAGTGATGGGCCGTCGTCCTTGAATATCAGGTTTTGCCCGATGTTGAGGGTCGCCTGGGCACTGTCACCGTCCTTGTCGGTGATGGTGGCCGTCAGGGTCACCAGATCGTCCGAGCTCAGGCTCGTCGCATCATCGGGATCGGTGG
>NZ_AKJB01000135.1:0-1380 GCF_000282555.1 Pseudomonas sp. GM102
GCATAGGTATCTACACATCTCCCGATCCTGGTCTATAAAAGGACGGCATGGATATCAAATGACCGGGCTAGATGCCCGACTGACAAAACGATACGACGAGTTAGTCATGGGACACAGTAATGGACTACCGGCGCTGGCCGCCGGGATGAAAGCCTTGCCGCGAAGCGACAAGGCTTTTGCGCAGACGCAAGCGCTCTGGAGATTTTTGAGCAATGACCGGGTCAGGCCCGTTGATCTGGTTAAACCGCTACTGGCGCTGGCCCACGAGGGTTGCCGAGATGACTGCGATGATTACGCGCTGGTCATGCACGATTGGTCTCGGCTCAATTACATGCATCACCACAGCAAGGCTGATCGCCTGCAAATGACCCATCGGGGTGACATCGGTTACGAACTGCAAAGCAGCCTGCTGGTCACGGATCGTGACGGCGCACCGATCTGTACTCCCGCTCAAAACCTGGCGACCAGGGACGGCGTTCTCAGCACGCGAGCCGAAGAAGTGCTGGCCCCTGAAAAACACCTCAATGAACTGACACAACGCATCACTTGGCTGGAGCAGCAGAGTTTTGCCAAGCCTCTTGTCCATATCGTGGATCGAGAGGCTGATTCGGTCGCTCATTTGAGACAGTGGCAGGCCGAGGGTCGGCAATGGCTGGTGCGGGTCAAGGCGGGTTCCACGGCCAGTCATGAAGGCCAGTCCAGGCCTCTGAGCCAAATCGCCAGCCAAATGAGCTACAGCGAAACCCGCAAGGTCGACTACAAAGGAAAATCCGCCATTCAATGGGTGGGAGAAACGGCCGTTGTGCTGACTCGCCAAGCCCAACCCTTCACCAAAGATCGGGCCGACCGCAAGACGTTACGCAAATCTGGCGAGCCTTTACCTGCCCGACTGATCGTTAGCCGAATAATTGGGGACGACGGCCATCTGTTGGCCGAATGGTATTTGCTAAGCAACCTTAGGCCCGAGGTTGCGGCTGAACGATTGGCACTCTGGTATTACTGGCGTTGGCGTATCGAGTCCTACTTCAAACTGCTCAAAGGCGGCGGACATCAGCTGGAAAACTGGCAGCAGGAAAGCGGCGAAGCCGTGTTCAAACGGCTGCTGATTGCTAGTCAGGCGTGTGCAGTCAGCTGGCGCCTAATGCGGGCCGAAGGTGAGTTTGCCGAGCAAACCCGAGAGTTTTTGGTCCGTTTGTCTGGTCGTCAAATGAAACGCTCTCAACCGGTAACGGCTTCTGCGGTGCTCGCCGGTCTGTACATGCTTTTGGCGATGTGCGAGACGCTGGAGCAATACACGCCTCAGGAGCTGGCGGGTTTCGCTAAAGAAGCCATCGGCTGGGTGGCCAGCCGAAGACTTTAGAGATGTGTAGATACCTATGC
>NZ_AKJB01000136.1:0-5798 GCF_000282555.1 Pseudomonas sp. GM102
TAGCCATTTCATTAGGGGATCTCACTGTAGGAGCGAGGCTTGCCCGCGAAGAGGCCAGCAAACCCGCCACCTAAACTCGCTTGTTAGCGCGCTCTCTCAGGTATTCAAGCACCGCCCCCCGCTCCCCGACAAACTCGATCCGCGAACCCTTCTTCTCCCGCTGAAACGCATACATCGGGTCGTAATATTCGCGCAGCAACACTTCAATCCAGTCCCGAAACTGCTCGACAGATCCAGAGCGCGCCTGCTCTTCCAGGGCACTTTCCATTTGCAAAAGCATGCGCTGGTAACGCTCCCCGCCCAGGCGTCGGTGAATATTGTTCAAACTTGATATCAGCCGCTCGGAATACAGCGGGACCCCTTGCTCGCCGTACACAGCGACAAATTCGGCGTACAGATTGATCACGTAATCCTGCAGAATTCGCTCGACCCGACCTTCGACGCTGTCCTCCAGCCAGACCATCGAAAACTCTTGCATGCCCTTGTACAACGGCAGCGGCAAGGCACAACTGCCGACCATGCGGCTCTCGTCTTCCAGCACGAATTGCTCGATACCGTTGGCGCGTTTCTTCAACACATCCACGGCCAGCCGGTTCTCGAAATCGATGTTGTTCGGTTGGCCTGTAGCCCGTTTGCCGAAACTGGAACCGCGATGATTAGCGTGGCCTTCCAGATCCAGGCCGTTGCTCAATTGCGTGAGCACCTCGGTCTTGCCGGTGCCGGTCATGCCGCCCAACAAGACGAAGTCACACTGGGCAACCGCCTGATCGACCGTATCCAGCAGAAAGGTCCGCATCGCCTTATAACCACCACCGATTCGTGGATAGTCAATGCCGGCCTCTTCCTTGATCCATTGCTGGACGATCTGCGAACGTAAACCGCCGCGGAAACAGTACAAATAGCCGTCAGGATTGGCCCGGGCAAACTCGACCCAGGCCCGGACGCGTTGATCCTTGACGTCGCCGCAGACCAGCCGTTGCCCCAGCTCAATGGCCGCCTGCTGACCATGTTGCTTGTAACAGGTGCCGATCTGCTCACGCTCGTTGTCATTCATCAGCGGCAGATTGACCACCCCAGGGAATGAGCCCTTGAGGAATTCGACCGGCGCGCGGGTATCCATCATCGGCCGATCGTTGAGAAAGATGTCGCGGTAATCGGTGAAGTCGATAGACATCAAAACACCTCTACCGCGTTAGTCTGTCGCTCAACCAGTTCGCCGATCGGCTCAAGGCCCAGACCGAGTTCGGCTGCTTCCATCAGAAACCGTTCATTGCCCTCAGGCGTGACCGCAATCAGCAGGCCACCGCTGGTCTGCGGATCGCAGAGCACGCGTTTGTGCAACTCCTGGAGCCGGCCGACCTTGCTGGCGTAGCTGTCGAAATTGCGCAGCGTACCGCCCGGCACACAACCCTGATCGAGGTAATACTCGACACCCGGCAGGCGCGGCACACGGTCATATTCGATGCGGGCGGTCACGTTGCTGCCGTCGGCCATTTCCACCAAGTGCCCGAGCAGGCCGAAACCGGTGACATCGGTCATCGCGGTCACGCCGTCGAGTTTGCCGAAACGGCTGCCGGGTTTGTTCAGGGTGCACATCCAGTCGCGGGCAAGGCCGATGTCGGCATGGCGCAACTTGCCCTTCTTCTCGGCTGTGGTGAGGATGCCGATGCCCAAGGGTTTGGTGAGGTACAGCAAGCAACCGGCGGTGGCGGTGTCATTGCGCTTCATGTGGCGTTTTTCCACCAGTCCGGTCACGGCCAGGCCGAAGATCGGCTCTGGCGCGTCGATGGAATGGCCGCCGGCCAGCGGGATTCCCGCCTCATCGCAGACCGAACGCCCGCCGCGAATCACTTCCCGGGCAATCTCCGGCGCCAGCACATTGACCGGCCAGCCGAGGATCGCAATCGCCATCAACGGATCGCCACCCATGGCGTAGATATCGCTGATGGCATTGGTGGCGGCGATACGGCCGAAGTCGAAGGGATCGTCGACGATCGGCATAAAGAAGTCGGTAGTCGAGACCACGCCGCGTTCTTCGTCGATGGCATACACCGCTGCGTCATCACGCGAAGCATTGCCGACCCAGAGTTTCGGGTCCAGGTTTTGCGCGCCGCTGCCGGCCAGAATCACCTCCAGCACCTGGGGCGAAATCTTGCAGCCACAGCCTGCGCCATGGCTGTATTGGGTCAGACGAATCGGCTCGCTCATCGGGGGTGCACCTTGTGAAGTCAATGCCGAGGATTCTACAGCAACCCCATTCCTACGGGGTCTTCACAACCCGCAGGAGTAAGCGATCCATTGTGGCGAGGGAGCTTGCTCCCGCTCGGGTGCGAAGCATCCACAAAACTGGCGGACAGGGATTTTGAGGCATTGCGTGCAAGGTTTTAGGGCTGCTGCGCAACCCAGCGGGAGCAAGCTCCCTCGCCACAAAAGCTCTATTGCCACCTTTGTCACAAAATCTCTATCGCCACAGATCGGGTTAATCATCTGACAGTCGACACCACTTTGGTGCATATCCCCGCCAGATCCCCTTCGCCCTGAAAACCACTCCCTCTGCTCATTTCCCCGAAATCCTTGACCAAAAGGACAGTAAAACTACCAATTCCCTCTATTTTTCAGAATATTGAACAAAACTGGTATGCCTTGTGCAAACGTTTGCGAGTCGCCGATACCGGCCTGTTCGCCACCTAACCGCGTAAAACCCGCACCAGCGGGCTTTCGATCCGCACGAAAAGGGACTTTTAATGCATTGCACCTCCAGCCGCGTGACTTGCTCGCGCACTTTGGCTGTTTCCTTGCTGCTGGCCAGCGTTACAGGACTACTCAGCAGCCACGTTTTGGCCCAACCGGCCACCGCCGAAGAATCCGCCCAGGGCGAAGCCCTCAGCCCTGAAGCCAGCCCGCCGAAAAAAGGCGCCTATCTGTCGGACTGGTTCAACCAGGACCTGACCGTCATTGGCAGCAAAGACATCAGTTTCGGCCCGCAACCGGCCGACGATATCTACCTGGAGTACGAGTATTTCGGTCGCAAGGGGCCGTTCGAGTTGTACGGCTACATCGATATTCCAAAGATCTTCGACATCGGCAACAGCCATGACAAAGGCGTGTGGGACCACGGCTCGCCGGTGTTCATGGAGCACGAACCACGGATCTCCATCGACTACCTGGCCGGCCGCAGCCTGGCCATCGGGCCGTTCAAGGAATGGTACGTGGCGTTCGACTGGATCTACGACCACGGCAGCAACAGCGCCAACCGCGCAAACACGCTGTACAGCGGCCTTGGCACTGACATCGACACCCATTCGCGGGTCAACCTGTCAGCCAACTTCTACGGCCGCTACCAGTGGGAAAACTACGGTGCCAGCAATGAATACTCGTGGGATGGCTACCGCGCCCAGCTCAAATATATTGTGCCCATCAGCAGTTTCAGCAACGGCGCTTCGTTGACCTACATCGGTTTCACCAACTTCGACTTCGGCTCCGACCTGCACAAAGACAACCCGGCCCGCACCGCCAACGCCACCGTGGCCACCAACGTGTTGCTCTACGCCTTCACCCACTTGCGTTTCACCCTGGTCGGCCGTTACTTCCATAACGGCGGCAACTGGGACGACGGCAGTGAGTTGAATTTCGGCGATGGCGACTTCCGCGCCCGTTCCAACGGCTGGGGTTACTACGCCGGTGTCGGTTATCAGTTTTAAGGCTCATGTGAATAAGGAGATTTTATGAAAGCAATAAACCGTCTGTCCCTGTGCGTGGGCCTGGCCTGCGGCACTCTGCTCTCTTCTGCTGCCTGGGCTGGCGACGCGCCGATCCAGCCGAAAGTGATGCTGATCACCATGTTCGCCCCCGAGGCGCAGAACTGGGTCGATCGCCTGGAACTCAAGCAAGAAGTGCGCGTACCGGGCCTGTCCGCCGAGTACCCGAATATTCGCTGCAACACCCAACAGGTGTGCCTGATGGTCACCGGCATGGGCCAGACCAATGCCGCAGCCTCGACTTTGGCTTTGGCACTGTCGCCGAAATTCGACCTGCGCAAAAGTTACTTCCTGATCGCCGGGATTGCCGGCATCAGCCCGCATCACGGCACCATCGGCACCACCGCGTGGGCGCACTATCTGGTGGAATTCGGCACCCAGTGGGAGCTGGATTCCCGCGACGCGCCGAAAGACTGGCCGACCGGCTACCTGGGCATCAACACCAAAGGCCCGAACGAAAAACCGCCGCTGGACTACAAGACTGAAGTGTTCGAACTCAATCCGAAGTTGCAGGCCAAGGCGTTCGCCCTGAGCCACAAGGTCCAGCTGAGCGAGAGCAAGGAATCGGCGGCGTGGCGCTTGAAGTATCCGTCTGCGCCAGCCAATCAGCCGCCAGTGGTGACCCAGTGCGACACACTGGCGGGCAATACCTGGTTTTCCGGGACGCGGTTGAGTGAGCGGGCAGAAGTCTGGACCAAGCTGTTGACCAATAACGAAGGGGTCTATTGCACGACTCAGCAGGAAGACAACTCCACCTACGAGGCGCTGCTGCGCGCTAGCCGCGAGGGGCTGGTGGATGTCCGGCGCCTGGCGGTGGTGCGCGCCGGTTCCGACTTCGACCGGCCGGCGCCGGGCCAGAGCGAGGTGGATAACCTGCTCAAGTACGCCGATCAAGGCGGTTTTGTGCCGGCGCTGGAGAACCTGTACCGCACGGGGAATCCGTTGGTGCAGGAGATTTTGCAGAATTGGTCGGCTTGGGAGAAAGGCGTGCCCGAGGCCTGAGTTCGGCTTGAGGACGCCTTCGCGGGCAAGCCTCGCTCCTACAGAGATCTGTGTCGGTCACAAATCATGTGAGCGGCGCAGATCCACAGTGGGAGCGAGCCTGCTCGCGATAGGGCCAGAACATTCAACATAAATGCCGACTGTGATGGTTCCGCCGGCGCACCGTGGACCATAGACTAGGATCATCCGGGGCCGGGAAGGCTCCAGGATTACGAGGCGTCCGGCTGTCGCCAGCCACTGTCACCGTCCGACAATTCGACTGAATTTTCGCCGCGCCTCGCGATCCCTCTATAACTACAGGGAGGAATACAGGCTTTATGAACAATGCAAAACTTTTCGTTATTGAATACACCCTTCATGGCAAGCCCAAGTCTTTCATTATCCGCCTGGACAAAATGGACAATGCAGAGGCGTGGCACTGGGCAAGTTGCGACGCCGGAGTCGGCCGGATCCCGCGCTTTGGCCGTGAACGGGTGCAAAAGACCAGCAAACCGCTGGCGGAAAAATTCGGCATCGAGAATGTGACCTGGCGACCGGCCAGTTGAGCGTCAAAAGGGAGGGGACAGATTCAAACCGAAGTGGAGCCTGGACGGCTCCACTTTTTTGGCTGAACGTTCAGTGTTGAGCACACTTGCAGCCTTTGGTGGCGCATGCTTCGCCGTGTTCGTGATGTTTGGCGCAGGCTTCACAGCAATAGTGCTTGCCGTGACGCGCGATCGGATGTTCGCCCAATTTGCAGGAACATTTGGGGCAGTCGCAGATACTTTCACTGTCGATCATGAGTCTGACTCCATTGTTGTGGTCGTCAAGGTGACGCGGGTGCGCGACACCTGAAGCAAATGACCGCTCGTCCCCCAAACGGGTTCAAACAAACCCTTGGACGGTGTTTGCTTACTACTGAGGGTAGTCGCGATGCAGCTACTCATGGACGAACACTGCCGTGTGGCGAGGGGAAAGCACAGCATCTGCAGGAGCGAGGCTTGCCCGCGAAGAATGCGCCGCGGTTTTTCAGGTATTACGCGTCATCGTTCTTCGCGG
>NZ_AKJB01000137.1:0-12451 GCF_000282555.1 Pseudomonas sp. GM102
AGATACCTATGCCGCGATGAGGCCATCCGCTACAGCTCAATACTCATGCCGTCATAGGCCACTTCAATACCGCGCCGCTCCAGCAAGGCGCGCTCGGCCGAGTCTTCATCGAGGATCGGGTTGGTGTTGTTGATGTGAATCAGCACCTTGCGCTGGCGATTGAAACCCTCCAGCACCTCGAGCATGCCGCCGGGGCCGCTTTGCGGCAGGTGGCCCATTTCACTGCCCAGGCTCTGGCCGACTTCGCAGACGCGCATTTCATCGTCGCGCCACAGCGTGCCGTCCAGCAGCAGGCAGTCGGCGCGCTGCATCCAGCTCAATACCTCGGCGTTGACTTGCCCCAGCCCCGGCGCGTAGAAAACCGATGCCCCGCTGCGCAGGTCTTCGATGAACAGGCCTATGGTGTCGCCCGGCTGCGGGTTGCCGCGATTGGGCGAGTACGGCGGCGCGTTGCTGACCAACGCAATCGCGCGAAATTGCAGGTGTGGGCAGGCCGCGATGCTGAACGGCTCGCGATCCAGCCCGATGGGTTGCCACTGCAAGCCACCGTTCCAGTGTTTGAGCATGGTGAACAAGGGAAAGCCGCTGCTCAGGTCTTCGTGAACCCGCTCGGTGCACCAGACCGCATGCGGGCAGCCTTCGCGCAGGCTCAACAGACCGGTGCAATGGTCGATCTGACTGTCCAGCAGGACGACACCGGCAATCGCCGTGTCACGCAAGCGTCGGGCCGGTTGCATCGCCGGAAAGCTTTCGAGTTGCGCGCGAATGTCCGGTGAAGCATTGCAGAGCACCCACTCCACACCGTCGTCACTCAGGGCAATGGACGACTGCGTGCGACGTTGTGCGCGCAGGTTGCCGTTGCGCATCGCGGCGCATTGACGGCAGTTGCAGTTCCATTGCGGAAAACCACCGCCAGCGGCGGAACCGAGAACGCGGATGTGCATGGGATGGCTCCAGAAGGCAGGCCCGGCCAACGCGACGGCTGACCGGGCGATCAATCAACGGTTGGCGAAATACATCGTCACTTCGAAGCCAATGCGCAGATCGGTAAACGCGGGTTTATTCCACATGGGTCAGTCCTCTTCTTGTGCCGGACAATTCCGGTAAGACCATTAATGCACGGGGGATGAGATGACCGAATGCTACTTTCGAAGGAGTGGGTGGGGTGCGTTGGTAGGGGGTGTCGCGCAGTCTTCAAGTACACGGAGAACCAATGTGTGTGCGGGCTTGCTCGCGAAAGCGGACTTTCAGTCAACCTTTTTTGTTGACTGTGACGACGCCTTCGCGGGCAAGCCTCGCTCCTACAGGTTATGTGTTGGTCGTGAAATTCACGCAACCCTGTAGGAGCGAGGCTTGCCCGCGAAGGCCATCACCCGATTTAGAGCCGAATCAAAAGAACCCCAACGGATTGATGTCGTAGCTCACCAGCAGGTTTTTGGTCTGTTGGTAATGGTCGAGCATCATCTTGTGGTTCTCACGGCCGACACCGGATTTCTTGTAGCCACCGAACGCGGCGTGGGCCGGGTACAGGTGGTAGCAGTTGGTCCAGACGCGCCCGGCCTTGATCGCCCGGCCCATGCGGTAGGCGCGGTTGATGTCGCGGGTCCACAGGCCGGCGCCGAGGCCGAACTCACTGTCGTTGGCAATCGCCAGGGCTTCGGCTTCGTCCTTGAAGGTGGTGATACCCACCACCGGGCCGAAGATTTCTTCCTGGAACACGCGCATTTTGTTGTGGCCTTTGAGCAGGGTCGGCTGGATGTAATAGCCGCTCGACAAATCGCCTTCAAGACGCTCGGCCGCGCCGCCGGTAAGCAGCTCGGCGCCCTCCTCCTGGGCGATTTTCAGGTACGAGAGGATCTTGTCGTATTGCTGCTCGGACGCCTGGGCGCCGACCATGGTCTCGGTGTCCAGTGGGTTGCCGCGCTTGATCTTGACGATCTTCTTCATCACCTCGGCCATGAACGGCTCGTAGATCGATTCCTGCACCAGCGCCCGGGACGGACAGGTGCAGACTTCGCCCTGGTTGAAGAACGCCAGCACCAGGCCTTCGGCGGCTTTCTCGATGAACTGCGGCTCGGCGTTCATGATGTCTTCGAAGAAAATGTTCGGCGATTTACCGCCCAGTTCAACGGTGCTTGGAATGATGTTCTCGGCGGCGCAATGCATGATGTGCGCGCCGATCGGGGTGGAACCGGTGAAGGCGATCTTGGCGATGCGCTTGCTGGTGGCCAGCGCCTCACCGGCTTCGCGACCGAAGCCCTGGACGATGTTCAGCACGCCGGCCGGTAGCAAGTCGGCGATCAGCTCGGCGAACACCATGATCGACAGCGGCGTTTGTTCGGCGGGTTTGAGCACGATGCAGTTGCCGGCCGCCAGGGCCGGGGCGAGTTTCCAGGCGGCCATCAGCAGCGGGAAGTTCCACGGGATGATCTGCCCGACCACGCCCAGCGGTTCGTGAAAATGATAGGCGGTGGTCAGTTCGTTGATCTCGGCGGCGCCGCCTTCCTGAGCGCGGATGCAACCGGCGAAGTAACGGAAGTGGTCGGCGGCCAAAGGTACGTCGGCGTTGAGGGTTTCGCGCACGGCCTTGCCGTTGTCCCAGGTTTCGGTGACGGCGAGGATTTCCAGGTTCTGCTCGATGCGGTCGGCGATTTTCAGCAGCACCAGCGAGCGATCCTGCGCCGAGGTTTTGCCCCAGGCATCGGCGGCGGCATGGGCAGCGTCGAGGGCTTTTTCGATGTCGGCGGCGCTGGAGCGCGGGAACTCGGCAATCACTTCACCGGTGACCGGTGAGGTGTTGGTGAAGTACTCGCCGTTGATTGGGGCAACGAATTCGCCGCCGATGAAATTGCCGTAGCGCGGTTTGAAAGAAACGACGGCGCCGGGTGTTCCGGGTTGTGCGTAGATCATGGTGGGCCTCTGTCTGGGTCGATGCCTGTCAGGCCAACAGGCGATGAACCGATAGTAGAGAGCCCCGCCTGCCAGACGAATGCGCCGTTGGCAGGGGGATTCTCGTTATTTGGTAGTAGGTGATCGTTCCCACGCTCTGCGTGGGAATGCCTCAACGGACGCTCCGCGTTCGGCTTTTGGGACGCAGAGCGTCCCGGGCTGCATTCCCACGCAGAGCGTGGGAACGATCAGTTGCAGCGATCAGTGTTTGGCTACCAGGTCTTTAGGCAGCTTGAACGTCCAGAGCATGCCGCCCTGGTTGAAGTCCTTGACGCGCTTGGCCACTTCGCCGCCCCACAGCGGTACCGCGCCGCCCCAACCGGACAGCACCGAGACGTATTGTTCGCCGTCCATTTCCCAGGTGATGGGCGAGCCGAGCACGCCGGAACCGGTCTGGAATTCCCAGACTTTCTCGCCAGTCCTGGCATTGAATGCCTGCAGGAAACCTTCCGGCGTACCGGTGAACACCAAGTTGCCCTTGGTGGTCAGCACCCCGCCCCACAGCGGTGCGAAGTTCTTGTGGCGCCAGACTTCCTTGCCGGTTTTCGGGTCGATGGCGCGCAGCACGCCGATGTAGTCTTCATTCAGCGGTTTGATGGTGAAACCGGCACCGAGGAACGCCGCGCCTTTCTTGTAGGCGATGCCTTCGTTCCAGATGTCCATGCCCCATTCGTTGGACGGTACATAGAACAGGCCGGTGTCGCGGTTGTAGGCCATCGGCATCCAGTTTTTCGCCCCCAGGAACGCTGGCGCGACGAACACCGAACTGCCTTTGGCCTCGGAGCCCGGCGCCCCCGGACGGCTGGCGTCGTTGTAGATTGGCCGACCGTTTTTATCCAGGCCGCTGGCCCAGGTGATCTTGTCCACGAACGGGAAGCCACGGATGAATTTGCCGTTGGTGCGATCGAGCACGTAGAAGAAACCGTTACGGTCAGCCGTGGCCGCGGCTTTGATTTCCTTGCCGCCTTCGCTGTAGTTGAACGACACCAGTTCGTTCACGCCGTCATAGTCCCAACCGTCGTGGGGCGTGCTCTGGAAGTGCCATTTGATCGTGCCATCGTCCGGGTTCAGCGCCAGACGCGAGGACGAGTAAAGGTTGTCTCCAGGACGCAGGTGCGAGTTCCACGGTGCCGGGTTGCCGGTGCCGAACAGCAACAGATTGGTTTCCGGATCGTAGTAGCCGCCCAGCCAAGGGGCCGCGCCGCCGGTTTTCCACAGATCGCCGGGCCAGGTCTTGCCCGCTTCGCCGCCGGAGATGCCGTTCTCCACAGCCTTGCCGTCCTTGTAGACATAACCCATGTGGCCTTCGACCGTTGGCCGGCTCCACAGCAGGCTGCCGTTTTTCGGGTCGTAGGCTTCGATCTTGCCCACTACCCCGAACTCGCCGCCGGCCACACCGGTGATCAATTTGCCGTTGATTACTAATGGCGCGGCGCTGATGGAATAGCCTTCCTTGTGGTCGGCAACTTTCTTGCTCCAGACGACTTTGCCGGTGTCCTTGTTCAGGGCCACGAGCTTGGCGTCGAGGGTGCCGAAAATCACCAGATCGCCATACAGCGCAACGCCACGGTTGATCACGTCGCAGCACGGACGGATGTCATCGGGCAGGCGCGCGTCGTATTGCCAGAGCTTGCGGCCGGTGCGCGCATCCACCGCGAACACCCGCGAGTAGGAGCCGGTCATGTACATCACGCCGTCCTTGATCATCGGCTGCGCTTGCTGACCGCGCTGTTTTTCCCCGCCGAACGAAAAGGCCCAGACCGGTCGCAGGTCCTTCACGTTGTCGACATTGAGGGTGTCCAGCGGGCTATAGCGCTGACCCTGGACGCCCAGGCCATTGGTGACGACCTGCTCCGGATTCTTCGGATCCTGGAGGATGTCTTGATCGGAGACTGCGGCCAATGCCTGGCCTGACAACAGCATGGCACTGAGCAACATGCTCAAAACGAAAGGTTGGCGACGTGCGGGTTGGGTCATGACGGCTGCCTCTGCGGTTTTTGTTATACCCGGGAAATTTTCCCGGTCTGGTGCAGATTCTTGGGCGCCGCCGCCCTTGCAACAATTGCCCGCAGTGCGGAGATTGCTAGTTCCTTAGTACCGGGTCGGAGGAGATGGACACCGGATTGATCGTTCCCACGCTCCGTGTGGGAATGCCTCAACGGACGCTCCGCGTTCGGCTCCGGAAGGGACGCGGAGCGTCCCGGGCTGCATTCCCACGCGGGAGCGTGGGAACGATCATCAGTGCTGGCCCGAATCCACCCGCCTCATCTCCCCCCGTTCGTAACGCGGGTACAAATGGCTGACGCTGCGAATCAGCTCATAACGGCTCAGGCTGATCCCGGCGAAACGCTCGGGGATGGGGCTGCGGATCATCTCGGCCATGTCGCTGCCATGGGCCGCGCCGTCGCGCATCAGTTGGTCCAGCCAAGTGAGATAGTCGCGCATCTGCTCGAACGGTTTTGTATCCGTGGCCACCGGCCCATGGCCGGGGACGATCAGCGTCCACGGCAAACCCTGCAGGGTCGCGATGTCCGCCAGCCACACCGACAACCCCGGGCTGTTGGGCGTGGTCAGGGCGCGTTGATAAAACACCAGGTCCCCGGCAAACAACACGCCGGTTTTCTGGTCGAGAATAGCCAGATCCGCGCCGGTGTGCCCACCCAGACTCAGTAGGCGCAGATCGTGGTTCCCAAAACTGTGCACGCCAGGCGTCAGCCGCTGCGTCGGCACCACCACTTCGGTGCCGCGCATCCAGTCACCCACCAGCCGATACATGTTTTCAGCCATGGCATCACCCTGTTGCCGCAACAGTTCGGTGGTACCGGCCAGGGCGCCAATCGGCACGTCGGTGTAAGCCTGGTTGCCCAACACATGATCAGGATGGTGATGGGTCAGCAGCACCTGAATCACCGGTTTATCGGTGGTCGCCGCAATCGCGTTGCGCAGGGCTTCGCCATAGCGTTTCGACGGCCCGGTGTCGATGACCACCACACCTTTTTCCGTGACGATGAACGCGGTGTTGACGATGTTGCCGCCATTGCTCTTGGCGAAGTTGTCGGTGCTGCCTTCCAGCAACCAGGTACCTTCGGCGATCTGCCGGGGCTTGAGTGCGTAATCGGGATCGGCCAGGGCCGGCAGGCTCAGACTGATGAACAACAGCAGCATCCAGCGCATCACTCGCTCCTTGGGTCAGGGTATGGCCGCATCGAATTGATTGCCGCTGTTGTCGCGCAACACCAGGCGCGTCTGCCCTGCTCCTTCGATGTCGAACGCCAGATTGGGGTTTTCGCTGACCGCCGGGAACAACTCCAGACGCGCCAGCAATTGATCGTTTTGATCGCGCAGCTCGGCGTGATTGATGAAGAACTCCGGGATACCGCTGACCATGCCGTTGTCCATCGGATGCGCCACCTGCAAACGCACGCGACTGAATTCACCACGGGGATAACGGCCACCCAGCACTTCGCCGATGCGTTCCTCCCAACCCGGTTGCGTGCGCACCACGCTTGGCGCCGTACAACCGCCGCCCGCCGCATCGATCAGGGTCGAGCCGACATGCCACAGCCCGTCGCGGGTCAGTACCGCCGCACGCAACGGCGTGGCCTGTTCAACGCGGATGCGGATCGACAGCCACGGCAGCACACCGCTCAAGGGTTGGAAGTCGACGATTTTCGGCAGCGGATTGAGTTCGGCCCAGGCGAGGATTCGCACCACTTCACCCTTGAACGCCCGGGCGTCAATTTCCAGCGGTACCTGTCGGGCGTCTTCGGCAAACGGTGGCGCGAGCAACTTGACCCGCTCATCGAACACGAACGGTGCGTCGCCGAGCATCTGCTTGTGATAGAACGCCCACATCACCGACGGCACCGGGTCTTTACCCGGCTCGACGTCAACCGCGTTCGCGGCCAAGGGTAACCAGCAGGCCAACAAACAACTCGCTCGCCAGTTCACTATTGATACATCTCAGGCACGTCATACTGCAGGCCGTAACGGGCATAAATGGCTTTCACCGAACCCTCGCGAATCAACGCTTCCAGCGCCTCTTCCACGGCGTAGGCCAGTTGCCGATTGCTTTCATGCACCGCCATCCCGATCTCCCAAAGCTGTTTGCCCATGTTCGGGTAGGCGTTTTCCGCCAGCGCCACTTGCGGGTCGGCGGCCTGATGGACTTGCCAGTCGATCTCGCCACGCATGGCCATCACCGCGTCGACTTCACCGGCCTTCATCGCGGCAAACGCCTGGGGCACGCCCGGGTAGTGATGGGTCTTGGCGGCGAGCATGCCGTTGAACACCGAGGTCAGGTAAAACGACGGCACGCTGTCGACTTCGACGCCGATCGGGTGTTGCTGGAACACCGCGACGCTGGCCACTGAGTCCAGTCGACGACGGTCATAGGCCACTTGCCATTGTTCGGTCTGGTACGGCCCGAACATCACCACATGGCCGTTTTCCAGTTCACCCAGTTCATTGCGTTTCTGTGCGTAATCGCGATCGTAGGGCACGCGCATCATCAGGTCGGCCAGTTGCTGATTGTGCAACTGACTGGCCCGCCAGATGTAATCGCGCAGGTCGTCGTCGAGCTTTTCCCCGGCAGGTGCCCAGATCAGTTTCAGGCGTACGCCCATGGCCTTGGCCAGGGCCTGGGCGAGTTCGACATCGACTCCGCGAGCCTCGCCCGCGCTCTCAAAGCTGTAGGGCGCGAAATCCTTGTACACCGCGACTTTCAGCTCGGCGGCAGCGATCATTTCGTCATAGCTACGGACCTGCGCCTGCGCTGTCTGGCAGCACAGCCATACAGCACTGATCAACACCGCGAGCAAACGCATGGGTCACTCCTCGACGCGCACGCTGTCCAGGTAGGTGCGTACCGCCCACAAGGCTTCCTGACTCAGGTAGTCGGCCATCTTCGGCATGTACACCCGGCCGTCACGCACGGCGCCATGGCGCACGCGTTCGACGAACCATTCATCACCGGCCTCGTCGGCGTCGAGCATGCGCAAGTCCGGGGCGATGCCGCCGGACTTGGCTTCCAGGCCATGACAGGCCGCGCAGTTCTGGTTGTAGGCCGAAGAGCCGATTTGCACGGCTTTTTCGCGTTCCGGGGAGGAACGGTAAGGGTTCGCCGCCGCCCAACCATCGGCATCGACTTGCACACCGGCATCCTTGATCGGGGTCAATCCCTGGGTTTCGATGGCTTGGGGTACCACGTTGCCGTGGGCCCAGACGGCGCCTGCGTTGATGAAACCGGCCAGCAGTCCGGCAACGAGCAAGGCGTTGCGTTTTGTTGTCATTGTTCTGCCCTCAAGATTGCACGCAAAACCTCTTTGAAGAGGCTATGGCACCCATCTTAGGAACGGCTTTGCGCCAACCCCATGCTGCTTTGGTGGCCGCAGCCTACTCCCTTGGTAGTAGGGCTTGTGGCGCAGGCCCAACCAATACGGGTCGGGCGCCGTGAAGCTTGTCGACGCCGATCAGGGTCAGGATCAGCAAAAACGGCAGGAGCAGTGCTTTGAGAATTCGCATGGTCAATCTCCCCCCTTGAGTGATGGCCGTTGTAGCCATGCTAAAACCGCGCCGCCCGGGGTGAGTTACTACCTTGGTACTGGCCCATCGGTACTTTCTGCATATTTCCCCGCCCGTCCAGGGTTCCTATGCTGACGCTACCTGTGATGGAGTGCCTTTATGCGCCAGCTCGCCCCTTACGCCTTGATCTACCTATTGGCGATTGCCTGCGCCGCCGGGATAGCGACCCAGGTTCAGGCGGCGGATGCGCCGCTGCAAGTGCAGATCGCCTACCTCGGTTATCGCCCCGATCCCGGCCCGTTGCTGTCGAACGTCATCCCCGAACCGACCGATGCCGGCCTGCGCGGTGCCGAACTGGCAATCGCCGACAGCAACAGTACCGGGCGCTTTCTCAATCACAGCTACAGCCTGGTCAGCGCCAGCGTCGACAATCCGGATGCGCTGATCGAAGCGGCCAAAGCCCAATACGAACAAGGCCTGCGCCTGTTTGTGGTGAATGCACCGGTGGAAACACTGCGCCGACTCAGCGCCGTGCTACCCGACGGCCTGCTGTTCAATGCCGGCAGCCCGGATGACAGCCTGCGCAGCACCGACTGCCTGCCGAACGTGCTGCACAGCCTGCCAAGCCGGGCGATGCTGGCCGATGCGCTGGCGCAATTTCTGGTGCTGCGCAAATGGCAGCGGGTGCTGCTGATCGTCGGCCCGACCGCGGACGATCAAGCCTATGCTGCCGCCCTGCGCCGGGCGGCCAAACGCTTCGGCCTGCAACTGGTGGCGGAGAAAGCCTGGAGCTTCGATAACGATCAGCGCCGCAGCGCCCAGGCCGACATGCCGCTGTTCACCCAGACCGCCGAGTACGACGTGGTGCTGGTGGCTGATGAACGCGGCGACTTCGGCGAGTACGTGCCCTACCAGACCTGGTATCCACGGCCGGTCGCTGGCACCCAGGGCCTGACGCCGGTGGGCTGGCACAAAACCGTGGAAACCTACGGCGCCGCGCAGTTGCAAAAGCGCTTCGAAGCCCTGGCCGGGCGCTGGATGAATGACCGGGATTTCGCCGCGTGGATTGCCGTACGCAGCATCGCCAGTGCGGTGGGCAAACTGCGTCAGGCCGATGCCATGGCGATTCGTACGCTTGAAGTCAGCGATCAATTGCCACTGGACGGTTTCAAGGGTCGCAAGCTCAGTTATCGGTCGTGGAACGGTCAGTTGCGCCAGCCGATCCCCATCGTGCAACCCCGGGCGCTGGTCAGCACCTCGCCGCAGGACGGTTTCCTGCACCCCGTCAACGAAATGGACAGCCTGGGTTACGACAAAGCCGAGGTCCGCTGCCGCTTTCTCTGATCCTTTTTTCACGACAACAACAAGAAGGAATCCGCCATGCGCCGCACCCTGCTTTCCTGTGCCCTATCCTGCGCCCTGCTGCTCTCCGCCGGGCACGCCGCTGCCAGCACCGCCTGGGTCTCCAACGAAAAGGACAACAGCCTGAGCCTGATCGATATGCAGACCCTGCAAGTCACCGACACCCTGCCCGTCGGCCAGCGCCCGCGCGGTCTGTTGCTGTCCCACGACAACAAGTTGCTGTACATCTGCGCCAGCGATTCGGACCGGGTCCAGGTGATGGACATCGCCACGCGCAAGATCATCAAGGAACTGCCTTCGGGCAAAGACCCCGAGCAATTCGCCCTGCACCCTAATAATCGCTGGCTGTACGTCTCCAACGAGGACGATGCGCTGGTGACGGTGATCGACACCGAAACCTCCAAAGTACTCGGGCAGATCAGCGTCGGCGTCGAGCCTGAAGGCATGGCCGTCAGCCCCGACGGCAAGTGGGCGGTGAACACCAGCGAAACCACCAACATGCTGCACTGGATCGACACCAGCACCCAGACCCTGGCCGACAACACCCTGGTCGATCAGCGGCCGCGTTTCGTCGAGTTCAATCCCGATGGCTCGCAGCTGTGGGCCTCGGCTGAAATCGGCGGCACCGTGACAATTCTCGACGTCGCCAGCCGCAAGGTCCTCAAGACCCTGACCTTCCAGATCAAAGGCGTGCACCCGGACAAAGTCCAGCCGGTGGGAATCAAACTCAGCGCCGACGGCAAGTACGGTTTCGTCGCGCTCGGCCCGGCCAACCATGTGGCGGTGATCGACGCCAAGACCTTCGAGATCCTTGATTACCTGCTGGTGGGCCGGCGGGTCTGGCAAATGTCGTTCACCCCGGATCAGAAGCAACTGCTGGCCACCAATGGCGTCAGTGGCGACGTGTCGGTGATCGATGTCGACAGCCTCAAGGTCACCAAATCGGTGAAGGTCGGGCGCTATCCGTGGGGCGTGGTGGTGACGCCATGAACGCCCTTGAAGTCAGCGACCTGAGTTTCGCTTATGGCCCGCGGGAGGCCTTGCGTCAGGTGAGTTTCAACCTGGCACCCGGGCGTTTTGCGGCGTTGCTCGGACCGAATGGCGCAGGCAAGTCGACGCTGATTGCCCTGCTCACCCGCCTTTATGATCTGCAACGCGGTGATATTCGGGTCGGGGGCTGTTCGTTGCGCAACGCCGCACGCCCGGCGCTCAAGCAATTGGGCGTGGTGTTCCAGCAAAGCACTCTGGATCTGGACCTCAGCGTCGAGCAAAACCTGCGTTATCACGCCGCGCTGCATGGCCTGTCCCGGCGCCAGACCAACCTGCGAGTCGACGCCGAACTGGCGCGCCAGACCTTGACCGAGCGCCGGGGCGAACGAGTACGCGAACTCAATGGCGGCCATCGTCGGCGGGTGGAAATCGCCCGGGCATTGTTGCATGAGCCACGCCTGTTGCTGCTTGACGAGGCCAGCGTCGGCCTCGATCCGGCCAGTCGCCTGGCGCTTAACCAACACATCCGCAGCCTGTGCCGCGAGCACACCATCAGCGTGCTCTGGACCACTCACTTGCTGGATGAAGTGCAGCCCAGGGACGACTTGCTGATCCTGCACCAAGGGCGGTTGGTGGCCAGCGGACAGGCTGAGGCGTTGAGCCTGGAACATGGCGGCGACCTGGGTTCGGCTTTCACTCGACTGACGACTTCAGGAGCCGCCCTATGAACGCCTACTGGCAATGTTTCAGCGGTATCGTACTGCGCGAATGGCTGCGTTTTGTGTTGCAGCGCACGCGGTTTCTCAGCGCTTTGGTGCGGCCGTTGCTGTGGCTGCTGGTGTTCGCTGCCGGTTTTCGCGCGGCACTCGGCATCGCCATCATCGAGCCCTACGACACCTACATTCCCTATGAGGTTTACATCATCCCGGGCCTGGCCTGCATGATCCTGTTGTTCAACGGCATGCAAGGTTCGCTGTCGATGGTCTACGACCGGGAGATGGGCAGCATGCGCGTGCTGCTGACCAGCCCCCTGCCCCGGACCTTCCTGCTGTGCAGCAAATTGCTGGCGACGTCGCTGATTTCGTTGTTGCAGGTATATGCCTTTCTGGCGATTGCCTGGCTGTACGGTGTGCAACCGCCGGCCATGGGTTTGTTGCTGGCACTACCGGCGTTGCTGTTGGTGGCATTGATGCTCAGCGCGCTGGGCCTGTTGCTGTCCAACGCCATCCGCCAGTTGGAGAACTTTGCCGGGGTGATGAACTTCGTGATCTTCCCGCTGTTTTTCCTGTCGTCGGCGCTGTATCCGCTGTGGAAAATGCGCGAGTCCAGCGAGTGGTTGTATTGGCTGTGCGCCTTGAACCCCTTTACTCATGCGGTGGAACTGGTGCGGTTCGCGCTGTATGAACGCTTCAATCCGTTGGCGCTGGCGGTGTGTGTGGGGCTGACGCTGGTGTTCGCCTTGCTGGCAGTACTCACCTTCAACCCCCAGCATGCGGCCCTGCGCAAAACCAACTGACAGCTCCGACCCGATCGTTCCCACGCTCCGCGTGGGAATGCAGCCAGGGACGCTCTGCGTCCCAAGAGCGGACGCAGAGCGTCCGGTGAGGCATTCCCACGCGGAGCGTGG
>NZ_AKJB01000138.1:0-9944 GCF_000282555.1 Pseudomonas sp. GM102
CGAAGACTTGCGAGTGGCAGCCGATGCCATCCGCCTGACCCGCCGCATCGTCTCCGCGCCCGCCTTACAAGCGTTCAAACCGGTCGAGTACCTGCCCGGCGACAGCTTGCAGAGCGAAGAACAATTGCACGAAGCCGCCGCCCGGATCGGCACGACGATTTTCCACCCGGTGGGCACCTGCCGGATGGGCAACGACGCACACGCAGTGGTCGACGCCGAGTTGCGCGTCCACGGCATCCCCGGCCTGCGCATCGCCGATGCCTCGGTCATGCCGCGCATCACCTCGGGCAATACCTGTTCGCCTACGTTGATGATCGCTGAGAAAGCCGCGCAACTGATGCTCAGCCCCAGCACAAGGAGCCTCAACCCGCAGAAGGAACTGCTGAGCAACCCACTGTAGGAGCGAGGCTTGCCCGCGAAGAACGATGACGCGGTGTGTCAGGTCTGACGCCTTCGCGAGCAAGCTTCGCTCCTACAAAGATCGACGTACACCCCGCTTTATGGATAAACGCGGCACCCGCCCATAAGGCTGGCGCCGACAGTGGAACAACAAAAACAATCACTGTGAGGGATACCGATATGTCAGAACATGTTCAGCCCATGGAAGCCGTCCGCAGCGCCGGCACCAGTCAGGAAACCCAAAAAGTCATTTTTGCTTCGTCCCTCGGGACGGTGTTCGAGTGGTACGACTTTTTCCTCTATGGCGCCCTCGCGGCGGTCATCAGCAAACAGTTCTTCGCCGGGGTCAACGACACCACGGCGTTCATCTTCGCGCTCATGGCCTTCGCCGCCGGCTTCATCGTGCGGCCGTTCGGTGCGCTGGTGTTCGGACGCCTGGGGGACATGATCGGGCGCAAATACACGTTCCTGGCAACCATCGTCCTCATGGGGGTGGCGACCTTCTGCGTCGGTTTGCTGCCGACCTACGCGAGCATCGGCATTGCCGCGCCGATCATCCTCGTGGTGTTGCGCATGCTTCAGGGCCTGGCACTGGGCGGTGAGTATGGCGGCGCTGCCACTTACGTCGCCGAACACGCGCCGATCGGCAAACGCGGTTTCCACACCAGCTGGATTCAATCCACCGCCACCCTCGGCTTGCTGCTGTCGCTGCTGGTGGTGCTCGGCTGCCGCTACTTCACCGGCGACCAGTTCGAAGTCTGGGGCTGGCGCATTCCGTTTCTGTTTTCGATCGTGCTGCTGGGCATCTCGACCTGGATTCGCCTGAGCCTGCATGAGTCGCCTGCGTTCGTGAAAATGAAAGAAGAAGGCAAGCTCTGCAAGTCACCGCTGCGCGATTCCTTCGGCAAATGGGACAACCTCAAAGTGGTACTGATCGCTCTGTTCAGTATCAACGCCGGGCAAGCGGTGACCTTCTACGCGGCACAGTTCTATGTGCTGTTCTTCCTCACCCAGTTCCTGAAAATGGACCCGGCCCTGGCCAACAGTTTGCTGATCGTCAGCGTGATCATCGGCGCACCGTTCTTCATCTTTTTCGGCTGGCTGTCGGACAAGGTCGGGCGTAAACCGGTGCTGATGATCGGCCTATTGCTGGCCACCGCGCTGTACTTCCCGATCTTCAAGACCCTGGCCCACTACGCCAACCCGGCCATCGACCTGGCCAGCCGCCAGGCACCGATCACCGTGCTGGCTGACCCGGCCACCTGCACCTTCCAGTTCGACCCGGTGGGCAAGGCTAAATTTGATAGCCCGTGCGACAAGGTCAAAACCTTCCTGGTCAAACAAGGCCTGCCCTACAACAGCGAAGCGGCCCCGGCTGGCAGCGCCGTGCAGGTGAGCATCGGCGAGGTGAAAATCGACGGCTACGATGAAGCCGCCCTGCGCGGCGCAGTGACCCTGGCCGGGTATCCGTCACAAGCCGACACCCAGCTGATCAACAAACCGATGATCGTGGCGCTGATCGTCGCGCTGATCATCATCTCCGCCATGTGCTACGGCCCGCTGGCGGCGCTGATGGTCGAACTGTTCCCGACCCGCATCCGCTACACCTCCATGTCCCTGCCCTACCATATCGGCAACGGCTGGTTCGGTGGTTTCCTGCCGACGGTGTCGTTTGCCTTGGTGGTATACACCGGGGATATTTTCTACGGGCTGTGGTACCCGGTGGTGATTACCGGGGTCAGCCTGGTGGTGGGGATGATCTGCTTGCGTGAGACCAAGAACGTGGATCTGGATACCAACTGACAGTAACGAACGGCAAAAAAACGCCCCGCCAATGCGGGGCGTTTTCATACTCGTCTGCGTTAGAAACTCGCTTTGACCGACACCATAAAATTGCGTGGGGCCCCATAGTAGTTACCGAAGTTCTCGGTACCGATGGTGGCGTAGTAGCGTTTGTCGAACAGGTTATTGCCGTTGAGCGCAACCGACCAGGTGTCATCGATGCGGTAGCCGATGCGACCGTTCCAGATCGCATAACCCGACTGGCTGATTTTCTCGCCACTGGCAGGTGAAACCCGGAAGTTGTCGCTTTGTGCGTTTACCCCGGCCCCCACAGTGAACCGCTCAAGCGACCCGCTCAGGGCGTAGTCGCCCCAGATGCGCAACAAGTGCCGAGGCACATAACTGTTGAACGCTGCACCCTTGAGGCTGGTGTCGATGTCGTCGAGGGTTTTGGTCTGAGTGTAGGTGTAACCCGCGAGCACTTGCAGGCGCTCGATGACTTCACCACTGATCTCGGCCTCGAAACCCTGGGCACGAACCTTGCCGGCGTTGACGTAGCAGTAGCCATCCGATGAAGGACAGGATGAGTTGTAGTCCGTTTGCGCCTGGTCTTTCTGAAGCGTGCGGAACAGATTGAAAGCGCTGTTCAGGCGACCGTCGAACCAGGCGCCCTTGATCCCCAGTTCATAACTCTGGCCTACCAGCGGCTTGAGGGCCGAGCCGTCTTCCGAGCGGAAATTGCCTTGCGGCGTAAAAATATCCGAATAGCTGGCATAGGCTGTCAGATTCTCATTGAGGTCCAGCAGCACACCGGCAAACGGAGTGACCTGCCCGGTTTCCGTGGTACTGGAGTGTTCAGAGGTACCCAAGTTAATAAATTCGGAGTCGGTATCGGAGGTGTACCAACTCACCCGACTGCCGACGACGAAGGTCAATGGATCCGCCAGCTTCAGACGCAAGGTCGAGTAAACGCCCTTCTGTTTGGTCACAGTCTTGACCGGGCCACCGCGAGATGAGTTGTCGATGAAGTAGCTGTCGTCCGGCTCGGGAATATGCTTGTCGGGGTTGAACACATTCTGGCGTTGCGGCAGAAAGGCGACCGAGTAGAAGTCGTCCTTTTTCGAACGGCTGGCGTTGAAACCCACCACCAGCTCATGCTGCCGACCGAACGCATCGAACTTGCCATCCACGTAGGCATCGAGGCCGTAATCGACCTGGTCGTAGTCGTACAGGCTGCCAAGCATGCCGGTAGTATTGGTGCCCGGCGTCACGGATCCGGAGGCGAACGTGTATTTGATGTCCTGGGTGTTTTTCGTATAAACGCTTGCGACCTTCAAGGCCCAGTCTTCGTTGATCTGGTGTTTCAGATCACTGAACAGGGTGGTGCGTTTACTGCGCCAGGTATTCCAGGATGGATCGAGGCAGGTCGAGCGACTGAGTTTCAAATCGCTACGATCCCTATAGCGCGGCAGGCCGCCCCAGCAAGGACTGGCATCAATGTCCTCATAGGCAACGCCCAGACCAAGGGTCGTATCGGGGCTCATATCGAAATCGAGCGCGCCGTAATACACCTGATCCTTGCGACTGGCGTCGTCAATAAAGTAATGCCGGCTCTGCTCGGCGATCACCGCCCGGCCGCGTAATGTTCCGGACTCATTCAGCGGGCCGCCGGTGTCGACCTGTCCGCGATAGTTGTCCCAGCTGCCGCCGGACAGCGTGATGTCGGTATGGGGGGTGGTCTCGCCGCGCTTGCGAACGAAGTTCACTCCCCCGGCGGTGCCGCCCGAGCCTTTCATCATCCCCGCGGCGCCACGCAAGACTTCGACCCGGTCGTAATACGCCATGTCACCGCTGAAACTGTCGGCCTGAACATAGAGGTTGCCCATGTCCAGCGGTACACCGTCGTACTGATATTGGCCCGACATGCGGAAACCGCGCGAATAGAAGTACTTGCCACCCATGGTCGAGTCGTAAACGGTGATGCCCGGAGTCTTTTCCATAACCTGGTCGATGGTGTTCAGGTTCTGGTCATCGAGCATCTTGCGGGTCATCACCGTGACCGATTGCGGAGTCTCCTTGAGGGAGTGTTCGCCCTTGCCTATGGTCACTGCCCCCGTGGTGTACGAGCCGCTGTTCTCGGTGGTCGCGCCCAGCATCTGCCCATTGATGTTGGTGGCGCCCAACTCCAGCGCCGAGCCGGCTGCCGGAATCGGCCGCAGCACGTAAGTACCGTTGGCCTGGGGCTCGGCTTGCAGACCGCTACCGCCAAGTATCCGCGCGAACCCTTCGCTGACACCGAATGCACCTTTGAGCCCGGATGATTTCAACCCTTCGGTTTGCCGCGCATCGAACGAAATCGCAGCGCCTGCGGTGCTGGCGAAACGGCTGAGGACTTCAGTCAGGCTGCCCCCGGCGATGTCGAAGGATTGAACCAGATTCTGTTGTTCCACCGGTGCCGCAATCGCCACAATTGGCCAAACGCCAATCGTCGTTGCCGCGAACAACCCGAACTTCACTGCGAAAGCCAAACGATCTGGCGTGTACACCCGAGACATGCTTACCCTCCCCCAAAAACACTTGATGAAAACTCATTGAGGGATGAGCCGAACGATGCGTATGAAAAGTGCAAAGTACTGAGATTTTTTTGATCTGTGTTGGCTAGTGCATATCCCCAGCCGAAACATTGACCCAATATCGACTGTATCGCCTGATGCGCAGCGACAAACCGCTCTCCAGCGCGGCCAGCGCCAGGTCTGTGTTATCGATGGGAAAAGCGCCGGACACCTTGAGATGGGCAATGCGCGGATCACAACGCAACACGCCTGTGCGATAGCGCGAAAGGTCCGCCAGCAATTCCGCCAATGGACGGTCGATGGCGAGGATGCTGCCCTGTTGCCAGGCACCGACCGAAGCATCGTTGCGCCGTACCGTCCCCAACGAGTGGCCATTGAAGTCCAGGGATTGTCCGGCCTCCAGGCGCACCCTCGATGCACCGCCAGACGAACTGACCTCTACTGCCTTCTCGAGTACCGCTACCTCGCCGCCCTGCTCCTGGGACCGGACGATAAAGCGCGTACCCAAGGCCAGCACCTCGCCATGGCGGGTGACCACTTTGAACGGCCGCTGCGCGGGATCGACAGCGGTAGTCACAAGAATCTCGCCCCACAACAGTTCCAGCACGCGTTGACGACCATCGAAACGCAGGTTGACCGAGGTGTCGGTGTTGAGCAGCAATGAGCCGCCATCCGCCAACCGGAACTCACGGCGTTCACCCACGGCGGTGCGCAGATCGGCAAACAGGTTCCGGGATGTTTCACTGCGCCAACCCAACCAGCCCAGCGAACTGGCCGACCCCAGCACCAATACACTGCGCAACACTTGACGACGGGATCGTTCAGCGCCCCGCAAGACAGGCGAAGCCAGGGCGCCCGGCACGCTCGCCATCTGCTCACCCACCGCAGTCATCCGCTGCCAGGCCTGACGATGCGACGGGTCAGCGACCAGCCAGTCGTTCCAGGCTGCTCGATCCGAATCGGTCGCGACGCCAGACTGAAGTCGGGCGTACCACTGGGCGGCGATGCTGATTGCCTTCAACTCAGCGGGCGAAAGGCTCATGCCAGTTGCAACTGAATCTGCATCAAACAGCAATGCTCCATGGCCTTGGCCATGTAGTTGTTGACCGTGCGTGTGCTGATATTCAGACGCTCGGCAATCTGCGGGTAGGTCAGGCCATCGAACTGAGACAGGATGAACGTCTGCTTGACCTTCGCGCCCAATCCTTGCAGCAGGCGGTCGATTTCCATCAAGGCCTGCAACAGGATCGCCTGCTCCTCCAACGATGGCTGCTGCCATTCGGGCATTGTGGCCAAGGCTTCCAGATAGGACTGCTCCAGCGAGCGCCGACGGAACAGATCGATCAGCAAGCCCTTGGCGATCATCGACAGGTAGGGTCGCGGTTCGCGAATTTCCAGCGCGCTGCGTGCCTTGATCACCCGAACGAAGGTGTCCTGCGTCAGGTCTGCCGCATCGAAGGCATTGCCCAGACGCTTGCGCAACCAGCCATTGAGCCAGCCGTGATGGTCGCAATACAGATCATTGACGGCGCTGCGTAGGGATAAATCGTTGGAAGACATGACGATGGAATAATTCGCGAGTGATAATGACTCGCATTGTCATGTGTGCGACAGACGATTTGCAATAGCCACGATGTCCTCGCCCTACCACATCGGCAACGGCTGGTCCGGCGGTTTCCTGCCAACGGTGTCGTTTACGTTGGTGGTGTACACCGAGGTGAGCCTGGCGATGTGATCTGTACAAAAGCGCCCTCACCACAGTGTTTTCTGCAAATCAGGTATCAAGCACCTCAAACGTCACTTCTTCAGGATAAAACGCCACATACCCGCCAATCTGCGCAACTGACACCTTCGGGTGCTCATAGCTCCATACCGCATTGGCGCCTTCATGCCCGGGGATTTGCAGGCTGAAATAGCTGGCATCGCCCTTGTACGGGCAATAGCTGGTGTGATCGGTGCGGGCGAAATATTGTTCGGCGATGTCCTCGCGGGGGATGTAGTACACCGGAGGATAATTGGCCTCATGCATGACCAGCGCCCGAGTGGACGACGCCACTTGAATGCCATGGAACTTCACCACCACGCAGCCCGGTTGAGGGCTGATGGCGATGGGATTACCGGGGCCAGGGGCTTTCATAGCGTAGGATCCTCTGTCGCTGCTGCGCTGTATCGCGATCCGACAGGTATACCTCATGTTTCGGTATCGCGACTGCTTCACAGCCGAACGGAGCTTGCTTCAGTTACAGTGCAGGTCCTCACAAAAGCATGCCCCACACTTGGAGAGCAGCATGGACATTGCCAATATCCCCTTCGGCACCACCGACTGGTCGCAAATCGAACCCACCGAACACCCGGGCGAGACTGGCAGCGCCCTGTGGCGCACCCGGCAGTTCGGCGCGATTCGCGCGCGTATCGTCGAATACACGCCCGGGTATCTGGCCGATCACTGGTGCTCAAAGGGGCATGTGCTGTTTTGCCTGGAAGGGGAACTGCACACCGAACTGGAGGATGGTCGAGTCTTCGTCCTCACGCCGGGCATGAGCTATCAGGTCGCGGACAATGCCGAAGCACATCGTTCATCCACCGCCATTGGCGCCCGGTTGTTTGTGGTGGATTGACCGCTGTCATCAACCGCAACAGCTTAAGCTGTACATCCATACAGATAAAGATTGCTCCATCGCTCATCAGCCGCCATTCTGTGCACCTCTCGAACACTGATCGATGATGGTGGTTATGCAGCTGTACCTCTGTGAAAAACCTTCCCAGGCCAAAGACATCGCGGCCGTGCTCGGCGCCAAACGCCGGGGCGACGGCTGCTGGCTGGGAACGAATGTCACGGTGACCTGGTGCATCGGCCATCTGCTGGAAACCGCACCGCCGGATGCCTATGACGCACGTTACAAGCGTTGGGTGCTGGCAGATCTGCCGATCATTCCCGAAAAATGGAAGATGACCGTCAAACCGCGCACGGCCAGCCAGTACAAGGCGGTCAAACGCTTGCTCGGCGAGGCCAGTGAACTGGTGATTGCCACCGACGCCGATCGTGAGGGCGAGATGATCGCCCGGGAACTGGTGGAGCATTGCCGTTATCGCGGGCCGATCCGGCGGTTGTGGCTATCGGCGCTGGACGATGCATCGATCCGCAAGGCACTGGCGGCGCTCAAGCCGGGGGCCGAGACGTTCAGCCTTTATCATTCGGCGTTGGGGCGCTCCCGGGCCGACTGGTTGATCGGGATGAACATGAGTCGGCTGTTCACCCTGCTGGGGCGTCAGTCCGGCTATCAGGGTGTATTGCCGGTCGGTCGGGTGCAGACGCCAACCTTGCGCCTGGTGGTGGATCGCGACCGCAGCATTGCCGATTTCGTCCCAGTGGCCTATTGGGCGATCGATGTGCAACTGCTGCATGACGGCACGGCGTTCACCGCCCAGTGGCGCGCGGCCTCCGACGCTTGCGACGATCAGGACCGCTGCCTGAATCAGGCGCTGGCTCAACACGCAGCTACGGCCATTAGCGGTGCGGCGAGCGCTCGGGTAATCAAACTGCGCACCGAACGCATGCGCGAAGTCGCGCCTTTGCCGTTCGATCTGGGCACCTTGCAGGAAGTCTGCTCGAAAAAGCTCGGGCTCGGCGCTCAGGAAACCCTCGACATCGCCCAGGCGCTGTACGAAACCCACAAAGTCATCACCTACCCGCGCAGCGACTGTGGCTACCTGCCGCTGAGTCAGCACAGCGAAGCCCCAAGTATTCTTGCTGCGCTGAGGCAGGCCGACCCGGCCCTGAACGCCTTGCACGATCACCTGGAGCCCCAGCGCCGCTCACGGGCCTGGAACGATGCCAAGGTCAGCGCTCACCACGGCATCATTCCGACGGCGGCGGCGAAAAACCTCGACCGCCTGGTAGGCAAGCAACGGGCGGTCTACACGCTGATTCGTGCACGTTATCTGGCGCAGTTCCTGCCCAACCATGAATACGACCGGACTCAGGCCGACTTCGACTGCGCCGGTGAAGCCTTGCGCGCCGTGGGCAAGCAGATTGTCGAGCCCGGCTGGAAACGCGCCCTGCCCGAGGCCCTCGCGCCAGCCAAGGGCCGCGAAGCACCCGCGCCGCAAACACTGCCGACACTGTCCGAAGGGCGTGACTGCGCGGTGGCCGATGTGAAGCTCAAGGACCTCTGGACCCAGCCGCCCAAGCCGTTCACCGAAGGCGATCTGATCAAGGCGATGAAGAACGTCGCCAAACTGGTGGAAGATCCGCTGCTCAAGCAAAAGCTCAAGGACACCACCGGCATCGGCACCGAAGCCACACGCGCCTCGATCATCCAGGGCCTGCTGGACCGCGGCTACCTGATCAAGAACGGCAAGGCCCTGGCGGCGACGCCGGCAGCGTTCAGCCTGATCGATGCCGTGCCGCGCGCGATTGCCGACCCCGGCACCACGGCGATCTGGGAACAGGCCCTAGATATGGTGCAGAGCGGTGAAATGAGCCTGGAAGAGTTCGTTACCAAACAGGCTGCGTGGATGAGCAAGCAGGTGGCACGTTGCGCCGGCCTAAACCTGACCATCAGCGGGCCGGCAAGCCCGGCCGGGCGTGGTGCCACACCATGGAAAAACAAACGCAAACCGGCCAAGCGCAAGCCTTCGACCGGCGCCAAACGCGTGGCGAAACCGACGGGCAACCGTAGTTTTTCAGAATGATTTAAAACTTATTCACGGATTTTGAAATTCCATGAAGTGCCATCAATCAAAAACCAAGAATTTTCAATAGCTTAAGAAAGAGTCAATCCCTACGCATCAATCACCAAGCAAATCCTTGATGACCAGGTAGGTTTGGTCAGCGATTGGCCGCAAGCGGCAGCTACATTTAAAAATACCCTGTGTTCGCACACAGCTTTTGTTTTAGTAACTCTGTGGGCGCTCTGCTAGCAAGCCTCAGTAACGGGCGGGAGAGTCTAATTAACAGCGACCGCACAGCAGCCAAAAGGACAAAGAAGCTCCTCCCGGTAAATCACCAGGGGAAGCTTCATCCTCGACATGGCTTTTTTGTAGTTTATGAAGCGTTCATGGTTTTGTGGGTATCGATCAGATGCTGCACCACACCCGGATCGGCCAGGGTCGAAATGTCCCCCAACCCATCGTATTCCGCCGTCGCAATCTTGCGCAGAATCCGGCGCATGATCTTGCCCGAACGGG
>NZ_AKJB01000139.1:0-1619 GCF_000282555.1 Pseudomonas sp. GM102
AGCGGGAGCAAGCTCTTATCAAACAAAAAATAACTCATTGTTTTTGCTCTTAAAAAATCAAGCGGCCTTGACCAACTGCATCCCCAACTTGCGCGCCTTTCGTTCCAAGGCACGCAATTGACGGTCACGGCTCTTCTCCTCAAATGCTTCAAGCCCCTTTTCTACATACGGTTGACCTTTGGTCAGCATGGCGTAAATGAGCCGTGCTAATTGGTGAGCTGTGGCTTTGATCGCGCAGCTGGTATCCATTCTCGTCAGTCTGGCGCGATGGCTGGCACCGATAAAGCTCTTGTCTTGGCGCGCGCTGGTTGCGGCCTGTTTCAGGGCCTGTGCGGCTCGATTTATGATTTTCGGTGCTTTACCTGGAAGTGGTTTTCCGCCTGATATCCGCGTCGGCGGTGCCAAACCAAGCCAGGAGCAAAAGTGTTGGGCGCTGGGAAACCTGGATAAATCTGGCCCCAGTTCGCTGGCTAACACGAGTGCCGTATCGATTCCGATAGTGGGGATCGCCGTTAAATCCACGCCCATTATTTTGTTCAAGGCTCGGTGCAAGACCGATTGTTCATCGCTTGTGCGGTGCGGGCTGCGTAACGATTTACCCGGTGCCTCGACCTTTTCCTCAAGAACCGGGAGTCGAGCCAACGCTTGAGCGATCGCCTGATCGCACTCGCCGATCTGCTTTTCCAGGAAATCATGACAAGCCAATTCCTGATCCAGGGCATGCAGATGTTCGGCTCGCCAGTTGCCATGCAAGCTTCGCGCGATAGTCGCCCGGTCGGCTTTGATGCGGCCATCCCGAAAAGCTGCGAGCTTTTCGGGATCCCGTTCTCCTTGAACGATAGCCCGTAAAATCTTCAGGCCGGTCACCCCGGTAATGTCGCTGATGACGTTCGCCAGCTGGATATTCATCTGGGTCAGGGCTTTTTGCATACGATTGATCGTCTTGGCCTGATCGCGGACTTTATTGGTCCGTTGGCGGACCAATGAGCGCAATGAGCAGATTTGATCCGCAGGGCGAAACGCGCCACTGAGCAACCCGTATGTCATGAGCTGGCGAATCCACTGACAATCAAGCACATCGGATTTGCGCCCGGAGGTCTGACGGGTAGCGCGCGAGTTGACGAGGTAGACCTCGAACCCGCGGGCATCGAGCACTTCGAAAAGGGGAATCCAGTAAACGCCGGTCGCCTCCATTGCCACGACTTTGACGTCCATTGAACCGAGCCAGTCGGCCAAGGCAATCAAATCATCGGTAAAGGTCGAGAATTGACGAACGGGGTCGTCGCATTTTTCTGGGTCGACGGCGACCCAGTGCTCTGAGCCGCCCACATCAATGCCGGAACAATCAGGATGGACGATTTCAAATCGCTTTTGGTTCTTGCGCGCCATGGCAATTCCTCGCAGGATTGAATGACGCGCGCGGGGTACACGGTGGCGAGCGGATTCACTCTCTTATACGAGGTCATGGCTTACGCCATGCCTTCAACGACTCCACGCCGATACCGTGCAGGCCACTCTCCCTCGCGGGTGCTGACACACCAGTGCTGGTTACGGCCTTTGCCCCGCGCGCGTACTTCAACTTTACGATGCCTCAGTTTGCTGCGCGACAGCGCTGCGTC
>NZ_AKJB01000140.1:0-750 GCF_000282555.1 Pseudomonas sp. GM102
GTTCCATCGTTTACACCGCGACACTGACCAATGCAGCTGGCACGCCAGTGACCGTCACGCTAAGCAACGGCGCGATCATCACCATTGCCGCCGGCGCAACTACCGGCAGCGTGACCGTCGATGCGCCGAAGGACGACGTCTACAAAGACGCCGGTCAGGTCGAAGTGACCATCAAAGATGCCGCAGGCGGCAATTTTGAGAACCTGGCGACCAACCCGGCGGCTGTGGTTACCGATGTCACCGATACCCTCGACACTACGACGGTCAACCTGACCGCAACGTCTACCGTTGCCGAAGGCGGTACGGTGGTTTACACCGCGTCCGTCTCCGCACCGGTCACCGGCTCGCCGGTGGTTGTGACCCTGTCCAACGGCCAGACCATCACCATCCCGGTCGGGTCGAGCAGCGGTTCTGTCAACTTCGTTGCGCCAAACGATGCGCTGGCTGGTGGCGGTTCTCTGAGCGTCAAGATTGACGATGCCAAGGGTGGCAACTACGAAAAACTGGAAGTCGATGGCAAGTCGGCGGACACCTCGGTTACCGACACCGCGGACACCACCAACCTGTCGCTGACTGCCACTGACTCGGTTGCTGAAGGCGGCTCCATCGTTTACACCGCGACCTTGACCAACGCCGCCGGCACCCCGGTCACTGTCACCCTGAGCAACGGCGCGATCATCACCATTGCCGCCGGTGCGACTACCGGCAGCGTGACCGTCGATGCGCCGAAGGACGACGTCTACAAAGACG
>NZ_AKJB01000141.1:0-1049 GCF_000282555.1 Pseudomonas sp. GM102
ACCTTGATTGTTAACCGACCGATTAGGGGGCACAAAAGCCGTGATGCCGGCATCTTCACAGGCCTGAAACTGCTCGCCATTAGAGTAACCAGCATCGGCGGTCACGCTGAGTTGCGGTTGCTCTAATTCAGCTTTGGCGGCCTTTGCCATGGGCTCAAGCTGCTGCCGGTCTGCGCCGTCCTGAGTCACCTCATGGTGCAAAATCAGGCAATGCTCAGCATCTACAGCGCTTTGGATGTTGTACGCCACGAACTTGCCGGAAGGTGTCCGCATTTTCTGGGCTTCGGACTCGCCCACAATGTGTTGAACCAGACCTTGAGCTTCCATCAGCCCTTGGCAGGTCTGGTTATTGGCCTTTTTTACCTGCAATTCACGAAGCGCCGCCTGCACCGCTGAGCGCTCAATGGCGCTTTCTTCGCTGTGATCCGCCTCTTCCAGCTGCGCCAAATAGCGAGCGATCCGCTTCTCAAGCGCCGCCTCCTGGTGTTTGAGCTTTTTCGGCGTCATGTGCTTGCGATTAGACGCCACCGCCTGAAACTTGCTGCCGTCGATAGCCACCAACTCACCGGCAACCAGGCCGGCGTGTCGGCAAAACTGAACGAAGGCACGGCACGTCGCGGTAAACGCCGCACTGTTGTCGCGACGAAAGTCAGCGATGGTTTTAAAGTCCGGCGCCAGTCGGCCCAGCAGCCACATGACTTCCACATTGCGCTGGCACTCGGCCTCGAGCCGCCGTGACGAGCGAATGCGCTGAAAATAACCGTACAGGTAGAGTTTGAGCAGATCCGCGGGATCGTACGAAGGGCGCCCCGTGGCCTTGGGTCTGGCTTTGTCGAAGCCCAGACGCTCAAGGTCCAGAAGGGAAATATAGGCCTCGATCACCCGAACCAGATGGTCATCGGGGATAAGTTCGTCCAGCGACAGTGGAAACAGCGCGCTCTGGGAGCGGTTTTCACCTTGGATATAGCGCATAAGAAAAATGCCCGCATCTTGCGATACGGGCATTTTCCTTAACCGGCCAGCAGATTGCTAGGTTTTCACACAGTCTG
>NZ_AKJB01000142.1:0-824 GCF_000282555.1 Pseudomonas sp. GM102
CTGCCGGTGTTGCCGGCCAGATCAGCCACACCGGTATTGTTCAGGGTGATGACGTTGCTCGGGTCACTCACGCCGACGGTTGGCGTGAAGGTCGCGGTCCAGGTGATACCGCCGTCACTGCTGCTCACCGCAGTCAGTGTGCCGTTGGCGATCGTCAGGTCGGCATTGGTGAATCCGCTCACCGCCTCGGAGAAGGTGATGGTCACCAGCGAAGTTTCACCCGCTGCCAGCGTCGTATCCGCCAGCACAATCGTGGCGGTCGGGCGCACGGTGTCGATGGCGTAGTTGTTGGAATCAGTGGTGCCACTGCCGGCGTTGCCCGCCAGATCCGCGATGCCGGTGTTATCCAGGGTGATCAGGTTGGTGGTGTCGTTGATGCTCGCGGAAGGTGTGAAGGTCGCCGTCCAGGTGATGCCGCCGTCGCTGCTGCTCACCGCGCTCAACGTGCCGTTGGCGATGGTCAGGTCAGCGTTGGTAAAACCGCTGACCGCTTCACTGAAGGTGATGGTCACCAGCGAGGTTTCGCCGATTCTCAGCGCCGTGTCCGCCACCACGATGGTTGCCGTTGGCCGCACAGTGTCGACCGCATAGTTGTTGGAGTCGGTGGTGCCGCTGCCGGCGTTGCCCACCAGATCCGCCACGCCAGTGTTGTCCAGGGTGATCAGGTTGGTCGTGTCGGTGATGCTGGCGGTCGGGGTAAACGTCGCCGTCCAGGTGATGCCGCCGTCGCTGCTGCTGACCGCGCTCAAGGTGCCGTTGGCGATGGTCAGGTCGGCGTTGGTGAAACCGCTGACCGCTTCACTGAAGGTGATCGTCACCAGCGA
>NZ_AKJB01000143.1:0-25907 GCF_000282555.1 Pseudomonas sp. GM102
GCAGAGCGTGGGAACGATCAGACAGCGGAGCCGCGTATGTACCGGATAATCAGGCAACAGGCCGCCACTGCCCCACCATATGCTCAATCTCCCCCGCACCCATCAACTGAAAATCCCCGCTGGCCCCCGCCGCACTGGACATCAGCGTCACTTCACTGGGAAGGCGCACCGGTTTCCTGAACTGCACCGCAATCTCGACGTTGGCCGTCGGCAAATGATCGGTCAGGGCTGCCAGCGTACGCGCCTTGTTCCACAGGCCATGGGCGATGGCGCTAGGGAAACCGAAGAGTTTCGCGCTGATCGCACTCAGGTGGATCGGGTTGTAGTCTCCGGACACCTTGGCGTATCGGCGGCCAATGTCTGCAGGCGCTTTCCAGTGAGCCACTTCGGTCAGCAACAATGTCGATGCAAACGCTTCCTCCACAGGCTCGCCTTTCAGTTTGACACCGCGACAGAGCATTTGGCTTTCAGCTTCCCACAGCGGCCCCAACTGATCGTCGAGCGTCGTCACCAAATCGAACGTCGCCCCCTTGGCATGGGGTTGCAGGTTCTGCACGTTCACGCTGACCCGCACCCGGTGCACACCACCCATGGGACGCAAGATGCGGATGCGATTGCTCAAGTGAATCAGCCCCAACAGCGGGAACGGAAACGCTTTGGCGGTAAGCAATTGCATCTGCAAGGCAAACGCCAGGATGTGTGGATACGTTGGTGGTAGCAGCCCGTTGTCGGCGAAACCACAGACTTTTCGATAAGCCTCCAGGCGTTTCGGATCGACATTGACCCAGCAGTGATAACCCAGGTCAGGCAGCGTGGTGCCGGTGATTTTGCGGCGCGTTGCCGCCTTCACATACAGCGTTTGCAGGCCCGGTTCGCTATGGAGAGTGTGCCAGTCGGTGGTCATGGTCAGGCTCCCAAAACGCTTTGCCCGCAGACGCGCAACGCCTGCCCGGTAAACGCTCCGGTGCCCGGTTGTGCCAGCCAGGCCACGGCTTCGGCGACGTCTTGCGGCAGGCCGCCCTGGCCCAATGAACTCATGCGCCGCCCGGCTTCGCGCACGCCGAAGGGCAGGTGCGCGGTCATCTGGGTTTCGATGAACCCTGGCGCCACGGCATTGATGCTGATGCCGCGCTCACTCAGCAGCGGCGCCCAGGCTTGGGCCAGGCCGATCAATCCGGCCTTGCTCGCCGCGTAATTGGTTTGCCCGCGATTGCCGGCGATGCCGCTGATGGACGCCAGCAGGATCACTCGGCCGTTGTCGCGCAAGGTGCCGCTGTCGAGCAACGCCTTGGTCAGTACTTGCGGCGCGTTGAGGTTGACCGCCAGCACCGCGTCCCAGAATTCCGGGGTCATGTTGGCCAGGGTTTTGTCTCGGGTGATTCCCGCGTTGTGGACCACGATGTCGATGCCGTCGGGCAAGTGTTCGATCAACTGTGTGGCGGCGTCTTCGGCGCAGATATCCAGCGTGATGCCGCGCCCGCCGAGGCGTGCGGCCAGGGCGTCGAGATCGGCTTTGGCCGGTGGCACGTCGAGCAGGATCACCTCGGCGCCGTCGCGGGCCAGGGTTTCGGCGATCGAGGCGCCGATGCCGCGCGCCGCGCCCGTCACCAAAGCCTTGCGTCCCGACAAGGGACGACTCCAGTCCATCACCTGCGCCTCACACGCCTTCAGGCGAATGACTTGCCCGGAAATGAACGCGCTTTTGGGCGAGAGGAAAAACCGCAATGGGCCTTCCAGTTGATCTTCGGCACCTTCACCGACATAGATCAGCTGCAACGTGCCGCCGCTACGCAATTCCTTGGCCAGCGAACGGCTGAAACCTTCCAGGGCGCGTTGGGCGCTGGCGGCGAACGGGTCGCTCAAGGTCTCCGGCGCCCGGCCAAGAATCACCACATGCGCATGGTGATCGAGGTTTTTCATCAGCGGCTGGAAGAACTCGCGCAGCTGTTTCAACTGATCGACCTGCACCAGGTCGCTGGCGTCGTACACCACAGCTTTGAGTTTCTGGCCGTGGCCGGGAATCCACGCGGTGGCCAGGGTCGGATCGGCGCCGTAGCTGTAGATCGTGTCGGTCAGGCGGTTGGCGAGAGTGCTGATTTTTTCCGCCAGCGGGCCACCGCCAATCAACAGCGCCCCCTCGATAGGCCGCAACCGGCCTGCTTGCCAGCGTTCCAGTCGTACCGGCGACGGCAGACCCAGGGCACCGACCACACGATGGCCGATGGACGAATTGGCGAAGTCGATATAGCGGTCAGACATGGATCATGCTCCAGCAACTGGGATTAAAAGTGTGGACCATGAACGGCAATTAGTCGTTCGATCCGCGAGATACGGCCTACGCTTGAACATTGCAGGTTAGTTTGTAACGGGACTTTCGGGGAGCGCAGAACCTGTGGGAGCGGGCTTTTGTGGCGAGGGGGCTTGCCCCCGTTGGGGGGCGAAGCGCCCCTGAAAACAGTCACCACGATCTTGAATTTAGAAAGTGGTGACTGGTTTACGACTGCTTCGCAGTCGAACGAGGGCAAGCCCCCTCGCCACAGGCCCGCTCCCACAGGGTTTGGTGTTCATAGTTGATTAAAAGGAGCTTTTTCATGACTCAGCTGCGTCGCGTCGCGATTATCGGTGGTAACCGTATTCCCTTTGCCCGGTCCAACGGGCCGTACGCCACTGCCAGTAACCAGGCGATGTTCACCGCAGCGCTGGAAGGCCTGATCGAGCGCTATAACCTGCACGGTGTGCGCATGGGTGAAGTGGCGGCTGGAGCGCTGCTCAAGTATTTGCGTGATTACGGCCTGACCCGCGAATGCGTGCTGGGCTCGCGCTTGTCCCCGACGACACCGGCCTACGACATCCAGCAGGCCTGCGGCACGGGGCTGGAGGCGACGTTGTTGGTGGCGAACAAAATCGCCCTGGGTCAGATCGAATGTGGCATTGCCGGCGGCGTCGACACGGCCTCGGACGTACCGATCGGGGTCAACGAAAGCCTGCGCAAGATCCTCCTGCAAGCCAACCGCGCCCGAAGCACCGCCGACAAACTGAAAACTTTCCTGCAACTGCGCCCCCGCCACTTGATGCCCGACTTTCCAAGCATCGGCGAGCCGCGCACCGGCCGGTCGATGGGCGAACACTGTGAAATGATGGCCCAAACCTGGAGCATCCCGCGTGACGAGCAGGATCAGTTGACCCAGCAAAGCCATCAGAAACTGGCCGCGTCCTACGCCGAAGGCTGGCACAACGATTTGATGACGCCGTTCCTCGGCCTGACCCGGGACAACAACCTGCGCCCGGACCTGACCCTGGAAAAACTCGCCTCACTGAAACCGGCCTTCGAGAAAAGCGCCAAGGGCACCCTGACCGCGGGCAATTCCACGCCACTCACCGATGGCGCGTCGGTGGTGCTGCTGGGCAGTGAGGAATGGGCGAAAGAGCGCGGTTTGCCGATCCTTGCCTATTGGCGCGACGGCGAAGCGGCGGCGGTGGATTTCGTCAACGGTGCCGAAGGCCTGCTGATGGCGCCGGCTTATGCCGTGCCGCGGTTACTGGCGCGCAATGGCCTGACCTTGCAGGACTTCGATTACTACGAAATCCATGAAGCGTTTGCCGCGCAAGTGCTGTGTACGTTGAAGGCCTGGGAAGATCCGGAGTTCTGCAAAACCCGCCTTGGGCTCGACGCACCGTTGGGCTCCATCGACCGCAGCCGGCTCAACGTCAAGGGCAGCTCACTGGCCGCCGGGCATCCGTTTGCCGCCACCGGTGCGCGCATCGTCGCCAACCTGGCGAAGCTGCTGGACGCGGCGGGCAAGGGCCGAGGGTTGATCTCGATCTGCGCCGCGGGCGGTCAGGGCGTGACGGCGATTATCGAGCGCTGATTGCTGATTGCTGATTACTGGGGGGTGAGCAGTGCCGCGCGTTGCTGCGCGGCCAGTTCCCGGTTGCGGTTGGCGTAACCCTCGGCCATCACCGAGCAGACGATCAGCTGCAACGGGTGATAGATCATGATCGGCAGCAGGATCAAGCCAAGGCCGGGGTTGGCACCGAAGATCAGCGCCGCCATCGGTGCGCCGGCCGCCAGGGATTTCTTGCTGGCGCAGAACACCGCGGCAATCTCATCGGCGGGGCTGAACTTCAGCGCGCGAGCGGTGCGGGTGGTCATCCACAGGATGATTGCCAGCAACATCGCACTGCCCATCAGCGCAGTCAGAATCACGCTGTTGCCCTGTTGCTGCCACATCCCCGAGACCATGGAGTTGCAGAACGCCGAGTACACCAGCAGCAGGATCACCAGTTTGTCGGCGATGTTGGTGTAGCGCTTGTGCCGAGCAAAAAACTTGCCCAGTAACGGCCGCAGCAATTGCCCGAGCACCAGCGGCAATAGCAGCATGGCGCACAGGTCGAACAGGGTTGAGCCCAGATCAATGCCACCCGCGCCGCTGCCGAGCACGAAACTCACCAGCAATGGTGTCAGAAAAATCCCCAGCACGCTGGACAGGCTCGCATTGAGAATTGCTGCCGGTACGTTGCCGCCCGCGCTGCCGGTGAGCGCCACGGACGAGGAAATAGTCGAGGGCAGGGCGCAGAGGTAGAGGAAGCCGAGCATCAGCAGTGAGGGGATGTGCGAGCCCAGCAATTTGTCGCTCAGCAGCCAGATCAACGGAAACACCGCAAAGGTGAAGGCCTGAACCATCACGTGCAGCTTCCAGTTTTTCAACCCGTGGCGGATCTGTTCGCTGGAGAGGTTGACCCCATGCAGGAAGAACACCAGAAACACGCCGACGTTGATCACGTACTCCGCGTGCATCCCGCCGCCAATAGCACCGAAAGTCGGGAAGACATACGCCAGCAGCGTGGCGATCAGCATGCCGCACAAGAACCAGTCGGTGATCACGCGTTTGAGGTGTTTGAAGGCATGCATACCGGCACCGAATACGTTTGTAAGAGTTGATGACTTAGCCTAACGTCGGCCCTATCAGCCGTCTTGCGACATAAGGCCAATCAATGCCGACTAACGGACAACTTTCCCTCGAACGGACCATCCCGGCACTGACGGCGTTGCCGCGTCCGTTGTATGCACGAGCGGAAAGTCTGAACGCCGGTTCGTGGACACCGCCTCATCGTCACGATTGGGTGCAGTTTTCCTACGCCATCAGCGGCGTTCTCGGTGTGCATACCGCCGAGGGCAGTTTCTTTGCGCCGCCGCAGTGGGGGATCTGGATTCCGGCGGATCTCGAGCATCAGGTCGTGACGTCGATGCGTGCCGAGATGCGCAGCCTTTACGTGCGTCGCGAGGACTGCCAATGGGCGGACGGGCGTTGCCGGGTGCTGGAAGTCACGCCGTTGGCCCGGGAGCTGATCAAGCGCTTTTGCCTGCTTCCTGTGGAATATCCACAGGGCGACAGCCAGGAAGCGCGATTGGTGGGCGTGCTGCTGGATCAGTTGGCGAGTCTGCCGGAGGTGGGGTTTTCCCTGCCGCTGCCCCGGCATGAACATTTGCTGGGATTGTGCAACGAGCTGATCGACAGCCCTGAACGCAATGCGACCTTGCAGGAATGGGCCGAGCGTTTGGGCACGTCGGAGAAAACCCTGATGCGCTTGTTCCAGCGTGAAACCGGGTTGAGCTTCCGCGGCTGGCGGCAGCGCATGCGGCTGCTGTCGTCGCTGAGTTTGCTGGAGGAGGGGAACAGCGTGACCAATGCCGCGCTGTCTTGCGGGTATGACTCGACGTCGGCGTTTATTGCGGCGTTCAAGGGGTTGTTCGGGTTTACTCCCGGGGGAGCTGTTCAGGCAGTGACGGCCTCATCGCGGGCAAGCCCGCTCCCACAAGGACAACGCAAACCCTGTGGGAGCGGGCTTGCCCGCGATTGGCCGCGTAGCGGTCACCGGTATCCGGTCAGGTTCTAAAACGCCGAACCAACCCATCCAGCTCATTTGACAACCCAGCCAGGCTCTGCGAGTCCAGGCGTGCCGAGTTCGCCAGTTCTGCCACCAACTGCGCATCGCCATGAATCTGGCTGATGTGGCGATTGATGTCTTCTGCCACTTGATGCTGTTGCTCTGCCGCCGTGGCGATTTGAGTGTTCATGTCGCGAATCACATCCACCGATTCACGAATTTGCCCGAAGCTGCTGCGCGCTTCGCCGATACGGGTCACCGATTGCTGCGACACTTCCAGGCTGGCATGCATCTGCTGGGTCACCTGGCTGGTACGCTTGGCCAGGTTGCCCAGCAGCCCGTCGATTTCCGCTGTGGAGTCGGCAGTCCGTTTGGCCAGGGCGCGAACTTCATCCGCCACCACCGCAAAACCACGACCCTGTTCACCGGCCCGGGCCGCTTCGATGGCCGCGTTCAGGGCCAGCAGGTTGGTCTGTTCAGCGATGGAACGAATGGTCCCGAGGATCGACTGAATGTCGTTGCTATCGCGCTCAAGCTGTTGCATCGATTGCGCCGACTGTTCGATTTCCTGGCTCAAGCGATCAACACTGCTCACTGCGGCATCGATCTGCTGCTGACCTTCGCGCGCCTGGCGTTGGCCGCTGTCGGCCGACTCGGCGGCCTGGCTGCAGGAGCGCGCGACTTCGTTGGCGGTGGCGACCATTTCGTGGAACGCCGTGGACACCATATCCACCGCTTCACGCTGGCGCCCGGCGGCTTCGGCCATGTCGCTGGACACCTGCGTCGAGCTCTGGGAGGTGGCGAGGATCTTGGTCGCGGCGCCGCCGATGCTCTGAATCAAATTGCGAATTGCCGTCAGAAACTGGTTGAACCAGTTGGCCAATTGAGCCGTTTCGTCGCTGCCACGGATTTGCAGGTTCTTGGTCAGGTCGCCTTCACCTTGGGCGATGCCTTCCAGACCGCTGGCCACGCTGCGGATCGGCCGCACGATCAGGCTGGCGAAACTGGCGCCGACGATGGCGAAGAACACCGCCAGTACCGCCGCGATGATCGCGATCAGCCAGGTCAGTTGAGTGGCCGAGCTCATCACGTCGGTTTGCTTGATCAGGCCGATAAAGGTCCAGCCCAGTTGTTCCGACGGCCAGACGTTGGCCATGTAGCGCTCACCATTGAGCTCGACTTCCACCAGCCCTTTGCCGGCCTTGGCCAGTTGCGCGTAACCGTCGCCGAGACTGGTCAGGGCTTTGAAGTTGTTTGCTGGTTGTTTCGGATCGACCAGCACCGTGCCGGTGTTTTCCACCAGCATCAGGTAGCCGGTTTCCCCGAGTTTGATCTGTTTGACGATTTCAGTGAGCTGCTTGAGCGTCACATCAATGCTGACCACGCCGCCGTTGGTGCCCAGTTTGTTGTCGATGGTGCGCACGGTGCTGACGTAAGTCGCGTCATCCTGAGCCCAGTAATAGGCCTCGGTGCGAAACGGTTTGCCGGGTTTGGCCTGCGCGGCTTTGTACCACGGGCGCTGGCGCGGATCGTAATTGCTCAGCTTCGCATCGTCCGGCCAGGACACGTAACCGCCCGCCGCCGTACCGAGGATGGCGTAGGCGTAGGCCGGGTGGCTGTTGCCCAGGTCCTGAAGGAGGGCGAAAACCTTTTTGTCCGACTCGCCTTGGGGAATACTCTCGGCGTTGGCGCTCATGTAGGTCTTGAGGCTGTCGTCGGAGTTCTTGATCAGCGGTTGGGTGGCCAGGTAATCGACGTTCTGGCTGATGCCGTCAAAGAACAGCTGCATGGCATTGCTGACCTGACGAATTTCGCGGCCGCTGCCATCGACAAAATTATCCTTGGCATCGCTGCGCAAGTTCAGCACCACGAGGGTGGCGACCAGCACCACGGGCAAGCAGGCGATGATTGCAAACGCCCAGGTCAACTTCTGTTTGATGTTCATCCGCGCTCCAGTTTTTTCTTGTAGGCCCACGCAGTGCAGATGACTCGCGGATTATTGGCAGCCGAAAACGTTTGATACACCCCGATCCTTGAGTGCGCCCTCGTTATCATCGTCGGGACGATTGTCGGACAATTCCTTTTCTCTCTAATGACTTCGGCTGAGGAACGTGGAAATTGAGGCCTGTTGAGAAAAATCCGGCGAAGGGTAGGGGCTACGTGTCAGATTCTGTCGCAAATGCCCTTGTAGCCCTTCATCAACAAGTGGCGCAGGCTCAGCTATGATCTTGAACGGTCGATGAGTTGTGTCTGATTAATCCGGCACATTGTGTGCTTCTTGATGTTCATGGGAACGTTCATAGGTCGGCAACCCCTCCCGCGAATGAGTGGATTGCCGTATAACGAATGACTTTCGCGTGTTTGGTAATAAAGGACCCACAATAAAAGCTGATGAAGACTCCAAAACGCATTGAACCCCTGATCGAGGACGGTCTGGTCGACGAGGTGCTGCGCCCACTCATGAGTGGTAAAGAAGCAGCTGTTTATGTGGTGCGCTGCGGCAACGAGCTGCGTTGTGCCAAGGTCTACAAGGAGGCGAATAAACGCAGTTTTCGTCAGGCGGCCGAGTATCAGGAAGGCCGTAAGGTGCGCAACAGCCGGCAGGCTCGAGCGATGGCCAAGGGCTCCAAGTTCGGCAAGAAAGAAACCGAAGACGCCTGGCAGAATGCCGAAGTGGCGGCGTTGTTCCGCCTGGCCGGTGCCGGTGTGCGAGTCCCCAAGCCGTATGACTTCCTCGAAGGCGTGCTGCTGATGGAACTGGTGGCCGACGAGTACGGCGATGCCGCGCCGCGTCTGAACGATGTGGTGTTGGAGCCGGACCAGGCGCGCGAATATCACGCGTTTCTGATTTCGCAGATCGTGCTGATGCTGTGTACCGGTCTGGTGCACGGTGACCTGTCCGAGTTCAACGTGCTGCTGACGCCGACCGGCCCGGTCATCATCGACTTGCCGCAAGCGGTCGACGCGGCGGGCAACAACCACGCGTTCAACATGCTGGAACGGGACGTGGGCAACATGGCGTCGTACTTCGGTCGCTTTGCACCGGAGTTGAAACGCACCAAGTACGCCAAGGAAATGTGGGCGTTGTATGAAGCCGGCACCTTGCACCCGGCCAGTGTGTTGACCGGCGAGTTCGACGAGCCGGAAGAGCTGGCGGACGTCGGCGGGATCATGCGCGAAATCGAGGCGGCCCGTCTTGATGAAGAGCGTAAGCAAGCGATCCGCGCTGCGGACGACGCGCCACCGAGCAAAGCCGAAGAACCGCCTCCGCCCTGGATGCAGTGATCGGTTGACCCAAAACCCGGCTTCGGCCGGGTTTTTTGCAGGTGCTTTTTTGGGACCGCGTCGTCTGCATCGCGGGCAAGCCCGCTCCCACAGGTTTTGTGTCGCCCCCCGGATTCTATGATCGACACCTGACCTGTGGGAGCGTGGCTTGCCCGCGATGGCGTCAGACCAGACAATCCACAACGGCGATACTCACCACACTCAAGGACTGAATGTGAACTCCACCCGCAATGCCCAACTGATCATCGCCGCCCGGCTGATTTCGGACTTCGGCGCTTTCCTCAACATGGTTGCCCTGGCCACCTACGTCTACCTGCTCAGCAACAGCGCCATGAGCGTCGGGATCTTCCTCGCCAGCCGTGTAGCCGGGGGGATCTTTGCCAGTTTGATCGGCACCCGGTTCTATCGCCGCTGGGCCGGGCGCCTGCCGCTGATTGCCTTCGACCTGCTGCGCGCCGGTTTACTGGGCCTGCTGCTGGTGTTGCCGGTCACCCAACAAGCGCTGCTGCTACCGCTGATCGCGTTCGGTCTGGGGTTCGGCAATTCGATGTTCGCCATTGGCCTCAACAGTCAATTACCGCACATGATCGATAAGGCGCAGCTGCTCAAGACCAACGCCTGGATGACCTCGGCATCATCTGCGGCGATGGTCGGCGGGAGTCTGGTGGCGGGGTTGTTGGTGGCGGGGTTCGGCTTTGAAACGGTGTTTGCCCTGAACGTGGCCACTTACCTGTTGGCGGCGTTGTTGATTGTGCCGCTGCGGTTTCCCAGACCTGCACCCAGCGATGAACCCCATCACCAACAAGGCGAATGGTCGGCCCTGCGTCAGGGTTTACGCACAGCGCCGGTGCTGGCGGCGATGCTGGCCGTCGCGATGGCCGACACTTTGGGCAGCGCCGCACACAACGTCGGCTTCCCGATCATTTCAAAACTGCTGACACCCGAGTCGGCCAGCACCACCCTGGGCCTGATGCTGGCGGTCTGGGCCAGCGGGAAATTCATTGGAGCGCGCATCGCTAGTCGCCTGAAAGGTACGGACAACGTTCATCTGGAACGGCGATTTTTCTTTGGCGTGTTGCTGATGTCCTGCGGCTTCATCCTGATGTTTCAGCAGCAAACGCTTTACGGCTTGCTGCTGTTTTCATTGCCCGCAGGCTTGGGCGACGGGTTCTCGGAAGTCGGCCTGATGTCGCGCCTGCAACGTGAACCGGACAACCTGCGCCTGCCGATTTTCAGTTTTCTGACGCTGCTGCAAATGACCGGGTTCGGTATCGGCATGTTGATCGCCGCACCGTTCTATTCGTGGTGGACGCCCGGCGCGGTGGTGTTGTTGTTTCACGGCATTCCCCTCACCACGTTGCTGGTGGCGAAGGGGGTGGCGCTCAGGAATGGGCGGGTTCGGCGCAGCAGCCCGACGCCAGCTCCTTGAGGATCGGGCAGTCCGGGCGGTGGTCGCCGTGGCAATGCTCTACCAGGTCTTGCAGGGTGTCGCGCAGTTGGCCGAGTTCGCGAATCTTCTGGTTCAGCTCGTCGATGTGCTGACGGGCCAGCGCCTTCACATCGGCACTGGCGCGCTGACGGTCCTGCCAGAGGGTCAGCAGTTTGCCGACCTCTTCCAGCGAGAAACCCAAATCCCGAGAACGCTTGATGAACGCCAGGGTGTGCAGATCGTCGTCGCCATAGACCCGATAGCCGCTGTCGGTGCGATGGGCCGCCTTGAGCAGGCCGATGGATTCGTAGTAACGAATCATCTTCGCGCTCAGACCGCTCTGGCGGGCCGCTTGGCCAATGTTCATCGGTGATCCTCCAGGTCTTTGGGTTTCCAGGTTTTCAACAGTAACGCATTGCTGACCACGCTGACGCTCGACAGCGCCATGGCCGCGCCGGCCAGCACCGGGTTGAGGAAGCCGAACGCCGCCAGTGGCAGGCCGATCAGGTTATAGACGAAGGCCCAGAACAGGTTTTGGCGAATCTTCGCGTAGGTCTTGCGGCTGATCTCCAGCGCCGCCGGCACCAGCCGTGGATCGCCGCGCATCAGGGTGATCCCGGCAGCGTGCATGGCGACGTCAGTGCCGCCGCCCATGGCGATGCCGATGTCTGCCGCGGCTAGTGCTGGCGCGTCGTTGATGCCGTCGCCGACCATCGCCACCACGCCGGTTTTTTTCAGGGCGGCGACGGTGGCCGCTTTGTCCGCCGGCAGGACTTCGGCGTGGACATCGCTGATGCCCAGCGCCTCGGCGACCACCTTGGCGCTGCCGCGGTTATCGCCGGTCAGCAGATGGCTGCTGATGTTCCGTGCATTCAGCTGTTGCACCGCTTGCAAGGCGCCGGGTTTGAGCGTGTCGCCGAAGGCGAACAGGCCGAGCACTCGCGGTTCAGGGCTTTGTTCGATCAGCCAGGACAGGGTCCGGCCTTCGGTTTCCCAAGCGGTTGCAGAGTCAGCCAATGGCCCGGCGCTCAGTCCGCTTTCCTCCAGCAGACGCCGATTGCCCAAAGCCAATCTCCGACCATCGAGACTGCCGGCAATGCCGCGCCCGGTCAGCGATTGACTGTCGCTGACATCCGCCACGGTCAACCCGCGCTCGGCGCAGGCATCCAGCACCGCCTTGGCCAACGGGTGTTCACTGCCGCGTTGCAGCGCCCCGGCCATTTGCAACAAGGCCGCTTCGTCACCTTCGATGGCCCTCAGATGAGCGATGCGCGGCGCACCCGAAGTCAGCGTGCCGGTCTTGTCGAACACCACGGCGCTGACTTCATGAGCGCGCTCCAAGGCTTCGGCGTCCTTGATCAGAATCCCGTAGCGCGCCGCTACACCCGTGCCGGCCATGATTGCCGTCGGCGTGGCCAGCCCGAGTGCACAAGGGCAGGCGATCACCAACACCGCGACGGCGTTGATCAACGCGGTTTCCAGTGGCGCGCCGTACAGCCACCAACCGACCAGGGTCGCCAGGGCGATCAGCAGAACCACAGGCACGAACACCTGGCTGACTTTATCCACCAGTTTCTGGATCGGCGCTTTCGCCGCCTGCGCGTCTTCGACCAGGCGGATGATCCGCGCCAGCACGGTTTCTGCGCCGAGCGCCAAGGTCTGAACCAGCAGCCGACCTTCACCATTGATGGCGCCGCCGGTGACCTTGTCACCCGGTTGTTTGGGTACCGGCAGGCTTTCGCCGCTGATCAGTGCTTCATCGGCGTGGCTCTGGCCTTGCACAACGATGCCATCCACCGGGAAGCGTTCGCCGGGTTTGACCATGACCAGATCATTCAGGCGCAAAGCGCTGATCGCAACCTCCTGCTCACGGCCATCGATCACCTGAACGGCTCGCTCCGGACGCAAGGCTTCGAGGGCGCGGATGGCGCTGGCGGTCTGGCGCTTGGCGCGGCTTTCCAGGTATTTGCCCAGCAATACCAGGGCGATCACCACCGCCGAGGCTTCGAAATACAGGTGCGGCAGGCGACCGGCGGCGGTGGCCCATTCGTAAACGCTCAAGCCGTATCCGGCGCTGGTGCCCAGGGCCACCAGCAAATCCATGTTGCCGGCACCGGCGCGCACGGCTTTCCACGCAGCGACATAGAAGCGTGCGCCGAAGACGAACTGCACCGGCGTCGCCAACGCGAACTGCACCCACGCAGGGAGCATCCAGTGCACGCCGAAAGGTTGCAGCACCATCGGCAGCACCAGCGGCAAGGCGAGGGCGATGGCCGCCAGCAAAGCCCAGCGTTCACGGTGCAGTCGTTGTTGTTGATTATCGGCTTGCGGGTGTTCGACTTCCCAGACGCTGGCGGAGTAACCGGCTTTGGTCACGGCGTCGATCAGGGTTTGCGGATCGACCTGGCCGAGGAGTTCGAGGTGCGCACGTTCGTTGGCCAGGTTGACGCTGACACTTTTGACCCCCGGCATCTTGGCCAGTGCACGTTCGACGCGGCCGACGCAGGAGGCGCAGGTCATGCCGTCGATGCTCAATTCCAGGGTCTGCTGTGGCACGCTGTAACCGGCCTGTTGCACCGCGTCCATCAAGGCCGGCAGGCTGTCGCTGGGCGCTTGAACCCGGGCCTGTTCGGTGGCCAGGTTGACGCTGACGGCCGTGGCGCCGAGAACTTTGCTCAAGGCACGCTCGACACGCCCGGCGCAACTGGCGCACGTCATGCCGGCAATCGGCAGATCGAAAGTAGTGGATTCGGACATCGGTCACGCTCCCTGTAGAAATTACCTACAGGATCAACCTTGCCATGCTGGCAAGGTCAAGCGCCATATGAACATCGTAGGAGCGAGGCTTGCCCGCGAAGAGGCCATCACATTCAACATCGATGCTGAATGTAATGGCCTCTTCGCGGGCAAGCCTCGCTCCTACAGGTAGGTGGTGATCAATAATCGAGGGCCGCAGGCTTGAGGTACATCCCTTCCTGCGTCATCGCAATCCGGAACTTCAACACATCCCCGGCCTTGAGCGTGATGTTCTGCGAACCCGGCGCGAGCATGCCCGGGTTGCAACCCGGCACCTGGCCCGGCAGCAGTTTGAGGCGCAGGGACACATTGCCCGGCGGCAGGTTGAACGAGGTGCTCTGTTCCTGGAACAGTCGCGCCGATAGCTGATCCTGGATGTACACGCCGATCTCGCAGGAAGTCGAAACCTCCAGACGCTCGCGGGAAATGATCAGCACGCCGTAGTCCTCCCCGGCGGCTTGAACCGAAGGTGTCGCGGCAAATAGGCTGAGGAAGCCAAACAGGCTGAGAGCTGACCAGCGCATGGCTGAATCTCCTGATGTCGAGTCATAGATGCACGCAGCTTGGCCGAGCACGGCGCCGATTGCCAGCCCGGCAGTTTGCTTCAGAACTTGACCTTGCCATGGTGGCAAGCTCGAGACTGTCCGCAACCCTCATTAAAGGGCTTCATTCAAGGAGTTGTCCCATGCAAGTGTTCAATGTTGAAGGCATGTCCTGCGGTCATTGCGTCAAGGCCATCACTCAAGCGCTGCAAACCAAGGATCCCACAGCCAGCGTGCGCATTGATCTGGCGGCAAAAGAAGTCGGCGTTGAAAGCGCGCTGACGGCCGATCAGGTGATCGCCGCGATCAGCGAAGAGGGTTACGGGGTAAAACAGCTCTAACTTTTTAATAGTTAGCGACCTAACGGAATGTTCAAGGCGTCCACGCAAGGCTAGACTGTCGGCCTGCCGATTCCTGTCTAACCTGGACGCCTGATGAACCTCCGCACAATCCTGATTCTCGGCGCCTTGAGCGCTTTCGGTCCGCTGGCGATCGATTTCTATCTGCCGGCATTTCCGGCGATGGCGCTCGCTTTCGGTACCGACGAAAAACACGTTCAACTGACCCTGGCGGCCTATTTCCTCGGCCTGTCCATTGGTCAACTGGCGTACGGCCCGGTGGCCGATCGCTTTGGGCGACGCATTCCCTTGCTGACAGGTGTCGGCTTGTTCACCGCCGCTTCATTGGCCTGTGCTTATGCGCCGACGCTGGAATGGCTGATTGGCGCACGTTTCGTCCAGGCGCTGGGCGGTTGCGCAGGCATGGTGATTGCGCGGGCGGTGGTCAGCGATAAATGCGATGCGGTGGGTTCGGCGAAGGTCTTTTCGCAGTTGATGCTGGTGATGGGCCTGGCGCCGATTCTTGCGCCGATGCTGGGCGGGTTGCTGGTCAACACGACTGGCTGGCAATCGATCTTTCTGGTGCTGACCGGTTTCAGTGCACTGGCAGGGCTGGCGGTGGCCCTCGGGCTGCCGGAAAGTCTGCCGGCTCATGTGCCGCGCCAACCGTTGTCGGGCGCGCTACGCCAGTATGGTCGGTTGTTGGCGGACCCGGTCTTCCTCGGCCATGCCCTGACCGGTGGTGTCGCCATCGCCGGGATGTTTGCCTACATCGCCGGTTCACCGTTCGTCTTCATCAAACTCTATGGCGTACCGGCCGAGCATTTCGGCTGGCTGTTCGGCATTAACGCGGCGGGTTTCATTCTGGTGGCCCAGGTGAATGCCCGATTGCTGGCCAAGCGCGGTCCGGCCTTTTTACTGGCGCGTACTGTCTGGCTCTATCTGGCGGGCGGTTTGGCTCTGTTGGCGGTCAGCGCGTTGCATACCGCGCAGTTGTGGCCATTGCTGATTCCGCTTTTCCTCTGCATCGCCAGCCTGGGTTGCATAGTGCCTAACGCGTCGGCCTGCGCCATGAACGGGCAGGGCGCGCGGGCGGGCAGTGCCTCGGCGATGCTCGGTTGCCTGCAGTTCAGCGTCGCTGCCGGGGCCGCAGCATTGGTGGGTGTTTTGCACGATGGCAGCGCCATGCCGATGGCCATGGTCATCAGCCTGTGCGGGATTCTGGTGGTGAGCGCGGCGACGCTCACCCGACGTCTGCAAAATGCCCGGGCGCTGACGCAAGCCCAGGTCTGAGGACGGACTCAGCCAGCAGCGCGATGCTGACGGTCGGGAATCTGATGGGGCGCGTGCAAGCGCGCTTCAAGCGTTTTAGTGAAGGCCAGGGCTTCGGCCTCACTGCGGAACGTCACAGCGTGTTGATCCAGGCGGACCTGCCAGCGGGATGTTGCCACTTCTTTTATCAGGATCTTCATTGCTGAGCTCCTTTCGTAAAAGACGTCTCGTAAAAGACATCACGTGAATGATTGTTCGCCAGAGTTTTCGATTGTAGACCCGAATACGATCGCAATTGTGACAACGGTCAATTCTCTGACTGACGGCAAAAAATCGCCGGCTCCTACAAGACCGAAACATCCGGGATGTACGCCGATCCACGTAGGAGCTGCCGAAGGCTGCGATCAGAACCCTTCAAGCACAATTTTGCCCTTGGACTTGCCGCTCTCCAGCAGAGCATGGGCACGCCGCAGGTTGGCCGCGTTGATGGTCCCGAAGTGCTCGCCGACCGTGGTTTTCAGCGTGCCCGCATCGATCAGCCCGGCGACGCGGTTGAGCAGGTTGTGCTGCTCGATCATGTCTGCGGTTTCGAACAGCGAGCGGGTGTACATGAACTCCCAGTGCAGCGACAGGCTCTTGCGCTTGAGCTTGGTCACGTCCAGCGACTTCGGATCATCGATCAGCGCCAGTTTGCCTTGCGGCGCCAACGCCTCTACCAATTGATCCAGATGTTGATCGGTCTGGGTCAGGCTGGCGACGTGGGTCACCTGCTCAAACCCCGCACGTTTGAGTTCCTCACTCAGCGGCTGGCTATGATCGATCACCTGATCGGCGCCCAGGTCACGTACCCAGCTCTGGGTTTGTGCACGGGAAGCGGTGCCGATGACCTTCAGTCCGGTGAGCTGGCTGGCCAATTGCGTAAGGATCGAACCCACACCGCCAGCGGCACCGACGATCAGCAGGCTCTGGCCCTCATCGGTTTTGCCTTCGCGCACTTGCAGGCGTTCGAACAGTAATTCCCACGCGGTAATGGCGGTCAGCGGCAGGGCAGCGGCTTCGGCGAAACCGAGGGTTTTCGGCATATGGCCGACGATTCGCTCGTCCACCACATGCAACTCGCTGTTGCCGCCGGCACGAGCGATGGAGCCGGCGTAATACACCTTGTCGCCAGCCTTGAACAAGGTCACTTCGCTGCCGACGGCCTTGACCACACCGGCCACGTCCCAGCCCAGCACCTTTGCCGCGCCGCCTTCCGGCTGGACGTTCTGGCGAACCTTGGTGTCCACCGGGTTGACCGAGATGGCTTTGACCTCCACCAACAGGTCACGCGGGCCGGCCACCGGTTCTGGCAGTTCGATGTCTTGCAGGGATTTTTCGTCGCTGATGGGCAAGGAGGTGTAGTAGGCAATGGCTTTCATGTGGGCTCCTGGGAGGGAATGATTTCGATGGGACAGATGATTGGTTATTTCCCGGCAAGATAAAACCCGCTAAAAGAGCAGTCTCTTTCAATATTTTTTTGATAATCAGGGCTGAAGATGTTGCGTTTCGATGACTTGCAGTTGTTCGTTCGGGCCGCGGACCTGGGCAGTCTGTCGGCGGCGGCACGGGTGATGGATATGTCGGCGGCGGTGGCCAGTGCGGCGTTGAAGCGCATCGAACAGCAGCTCGGCGCGCGCTTGCTCGCCCGTTCTACCCGTAGCCTGCGCCTGACCGCTGAAGGCGAGGGCTTTCTGGAATACGCCCGGGCAGCCTTGAGCAATCTTGATGAGGGCCGCCGCCTGCTGGCCAGCGGGCAGGATCAGGTCAGCGGGATTTTGCAGCTATCGGCGCCGTCGGATTTCGGCCGCAACCTGCTGTTGCCATGGCTCGATGAGTTTCAGCACGAGCATCCGAAACTCACGGTACGGTTGCTGCTGGGCGACCGCATTGCCGACCTGTTCCGCCAACCAGTGGACATTGCCCTGCGTTATGGCGAGCCGGAAGACTCAAGCCTGGTGGCGTTGCCCATCGCCCCGCAGAACCGTCGTGTGCTCTGTGCGGCGCCGAGTTACCTGGCCCGGCATGGCGAACCTCGGCATCTGGAGCAATTGGCTCAGCACAACTGCCTGTTGTTCATGCTCGGCAGTCGGGTTCACGATCACTGGAGTTTCCACGATGGCAAACGAGAAGTGAGCCTGACGGTCAGTGGCGATCGCTTCAGTGACGACGCCGATGTGGTGCGTCTGTGGGCCATAGCCGGGGCGGGGGTTGCGTATAAATCCTGGCTCGACGTAGCGGCCGATGTGCTGGCCGGTCGGTTGAAAGTGCTGATGCCGGAGCTGCTCTGTGAGCGCGCACCGCTGAATTTGCTGTGCGCCCATCGCGCGCAATTGAGTAAGCCGGTGAACCTTTTACGGGAAATGCTTGCCAGCCGATGCGCTCATATAAGCAGTCAATTTCCGACGAAATCGGATGTCGATCATTAGTCGCAGGTAAATAGCGAAATTTCTGTCAGCAACTATCACCACCAATGGATTCCCAAGGGCAGGAACCAGCGGTTAACCCGCTTATACTAGCGCCCGCCTCATGTACGCACCGTCGACCTCGCAATGGCGAGTTCAGGTTCGATTCGGTCAGACCTGATGGTCATCACCGGACCTTCGTTGCACCCGCGAAGCATTGCTTGGGTGAGTGGGTGGCTTTGCCCGGTTTATGGCGGTTTTCGCGTCTTGGCCGACGACACATTACTGGTCAAGATGTCTCTGAGCAGTAGACGAAACGATTCAACAGGGAGTGAATACATGGAACATGCACCTTGCATCAGCCAGATCGCCACATTGCTGGCTGACCCGAAGCGCAGCGCAATGATGTGGGCCTTGATGGACGGCTCGGCGCGGCAAACCGAAGAGCTGGCGTTGCTGGCGGGCCTGTCGCCGTCTTCGGCCAGTGCGCATTTAGGGCGTTTGTCTACCGGAGGTCTGTTGAAAGTCGAAACCCGTGGACGCAAACGGTTTTTCCGGCTTGCCGCGCCCGAAGTCGGCGCCGCGATAGAAGCGCTGGCCAGCGCGACCCTGGCCAGCGCGCCTCGGGACATTCCAGAGGTTTTCAAACGCACGAGCCCTATCGCCAGACCTCAGGCGGCGCCTTCGTCATTGCTGCGGGCCAGACTCTGCGACGACCATCTCGGCGGCACCCTGGCCGCCGACCTCTACCAGCGCTTGCTGGATGCGGGCTGGATCGAGCAGTTCGATCAGCGAGTCATGATCACTCACAAGGGCGCCACACAATTGGCAGCACGCGGTGTGTTCGTCCAGGCGCTGGCTCATCGCAACAGCAGAGTCGCCTGCGCTTGCCCGGACTGGAGCGAAAGACGCCCGCACATGGGTGGTTCATTAGGCGCGGCGTTGTTGCAGTTGTTCATGCAGTCCGGATGGTTGAGCCTGCCCAATGATTCGCGAGCGTTGCAAATTACCGCTGCGGGACAACGGGAAATCCATCGCTTCGCCAAGGAAACCGAACTGGAAATGGCGCTTTAGAGCCATCGAGGTGCGACGTCCGGGATCTTTGTTTCAGGCGTCGTTCAGAGCTGTGGGCAGGTCGCATTCAGCAATAACCCCCAGCCACTATCGCGCACACTCGATCCGGGGACTTTCGGATTGGGGGGAATGTGGCATGGACACACGAAGCTTCAGCGCGGCAGAACGATTGGAACGGCTGCCCATCAGCGGTTATCACCGCATCATTTTCATCATCATTGCCTTGGCGTTTTTCTTCGACTCCATGGACCTGGCGATGATGACCTTTCTGCTCGGCTCGATCAAAACCGAGTTCGGCCTGAGTACGGCGCAGGCGGGCTTGCTGGCCAGTTCGAGTTTCTTCGGCATGGTTATGGGCGCATCGCTGTCCGGTATGTTGGCCGACCGCTTCGGGCGCAAACCGGTGTTTCAGTGGAGCATTGTGCTGTGGGGTATCGCCAGCTACCTGTGCTCCACGGCGCAGAACGTTGAAACGCTGACGCTGTTCCGAGTCCTGCTGGGGATCGGCATGGGCATGGAATTTCCGATTGCGCAGTCAATGCTGTCCGAGCTGATTCCGGCAAAGAGACGTGGGCGTTACATCGCGTTGATGGATGGTTTTTGGCCGCTCGGTTTCGTCGCGGCCGGAGTGCTGTCGTACTTCCTGTTGCCGGTGATTGGCTGGCGCGACATCTTTCTGGTGTTGGCGGTGCCGGCGGTGTTCGTCCTGGCGATTCGTTTTTTCATTCCCGAGTCACCGCGCTGGCTGGAGCAGGCCGGGCATGATGACGAGGCGGATAAGGTCTTGCGCGGCATTGAAGAGCGGGTTCGGACTTCACTGGGCCGTGCGGATTTGCCTGAACCGATTCGTCTGCCCCGGGTGGCGAGTCAACCGGGCACTTTCTTCTCTGCGCTAGGGGAGATCTGGTCGCCGCAGTATCGCCAGCGCACGATGATGATCTGGAGCGTGTGGTTCTTCGCCTTGCTGGGGTTCTATGGCCTGACGTCCTGGCTCAGTGCGCTGTTGCAACAATCGGGTTTCGCCGTGACCCAGTCGGTGTATTACACGGTGCTGATTTCCCTTGGCGGGATTCCCGGTTTCCTCATGGCCGCCTGGCTGGTGGAGCGTTGGGGGCGTAAGCCGGTGTGCGTCGTGACATTGCTCGGCGGCGGCATCATGGCGTTTCTTTACGGTCAGAGTGCGGTGTTCGGCGGCAACGTCAGTCTGTTGATTACCTCGGGGCTGCTGATGCAGTTCTTCCTGTTCGGCATGTGGGCGGTACTCTACACCTACACCCCTGAGTTGTACCCGACGTCGGCACGCGCCACGGGCTCGGGGTTCGCGTCAGCCATCGGCCGAGTAGGATCGTTGCTCGGGCCATTAGTGACCGGGTTGGTGTTCCCGATGACCGGGCAGGGCGGGGTGTTTGCGCTGGGGGCGATGTGCTTTGCGATTGCGGCGGGGGTGGTGTGGATGTTCGGGATGGAGACCCGGGGCAAGACGTTGGAAGAGTTGAGTGAGCCGGTGATCGTCCGTTAATCACCGAACCTGTGGGAGCGGGCTTGCCCGCGATAGCGGATTGTCAGTCAACGTGATGTTGAAGCTGATGGCCTCATCGCGGGCAAGCCCGCTCCCACAGGTTCATTTGGTGAACCTTAAGGTTTCACCAACCGCGCATCCAGGCTGTTCTGCGCCAGGCGCTTGGCTTGATCCTGGGTCATGCCCAGATCGGTGTACAGCGCGTGGAAGTTCTCGGTGACATACCCGCCGAAATAGGCCGGGTCATCGGAGTTCACCGTGACCTTCACACCGCGCTCGAGCATGTCGAGGATGTTGTGCTGGGACATGTGATCGAACACGCAGAGTTTGGTGTTCGACAACGGGCACACGGTCAGCGGGATCTGCTCGTCGATGATCCGCTGCATCAAGCGCTCGTCTTCGATGGCGCGCACGCCATGGTCGATGCGCTGAATTTTCAGCAGGTCAAGGGCTTCCCAGATGTACTCCGGCGGGCCTTCTTCACCGGCGTGCGCGACGGTCAGGAAGCCTTCGCTGCGTGCACGATCGAACACCCGCTGGAACTTGCTCGGCGGGTGGCCCATCTCCGAACTGTCCAGGCCCACGGCGACAAACGCATCGCGGAACGGCAGCGCCTGGTCGAGGGTTTTCTGCGCTTCGTCTTCGCTCAAGTGACGCAGGAAACTGAGGATCAAACCGCTGGTGATGCCCAGTTGCTGCTCGCCATCCTTCAGTGCGGCGGCGATGCCGTTGAGCACTACTTCGAACGGAATGCCACGGTCGGTGTGGGTTTGCGGATCAAAGAACGGTTCGGTGTGAATCACGTTCTGCGCCTTGCAGCGCAACAGGTAGGCCCAGGTCAGGTCGTAGAAATCCTGAGACGTGCGCAACACATCGGCGCCCTGGTAATACAGGTCGAGAAACTCTTGCAGGTTATTGAAGGCGTAAGCCTTGCGTAGCGTTTCAACGTCGCTCCACGGCAGGGCGATCTTGTTGCGTTCGGCCAGGGCGAACAGCAGCTCAGGCTCCAGCGAACCTTCCAGGTGCAAGTGCAATTCTGCCTTGGGCAGAGCGTTCAGCCAGTCGTACATTTTTGAAATCTCATCAGGTGCAATGAGGGCATTCTACAGATGCCCGCAGAAACAATGAGCAAAACCTGACCAGCCGGTTCATTACACGGCTTCCTGTTGCCGTCGATAGGCGTAGGTATCGGCGAAGCGCGACAGCAGGAACTCGGCGCAGGTGGTGGCAGGATGTTTCGCCGGATGCCGTTCATCCTGGCAGCCGGGCAGGCATTCGATGGGTGTATCGGGGTGCGGCTCGGCAAAGAACGGTATCGAGTACCGATCCACTCCCAACGGGCTGATTACCCGGTGCGGCGTCGACAGGTAACGGTCGTTGCTCCAGCGCGCCATCATATCGCCGAGGTTGACCACGAACGTGCCTTCAATCGGCGGCGCATCGATCCATTCGCCCTGCACGTTGCGCACTTGCAGTCCGCCAGCGGCATCCTGATAGAGCAGGGTGATGCAACCGTAATCGGTGTGAGCGCCGGCACCTTGCTGATCTTCGGTGCTGGCAGTGTGGCGCGGTGGGTAATGAATCATCCGCAGCACGCTGACCGGTTCTTTGAAACGGCTGTCGAAGAAATCGCGCTCGATGCCCAGCGCCAGGGTCATGGCCCGCAGCAGGGTTTGAGCGAGCGCCTGCATGTCGACGTAGTGTTGCTCCATCAGCGATTCCCAACCGGGCATCGACGGATGACGGTTGGGACCGCGCAAAGGTTTTTCCGCAATAACCTCGGGATGATCGGCCGGTAGGTGCAGGCCCATGTCGAAGGTTTCTTTCAGATCGCTGGGTTTGCTCGGGTCGAGTTGCTCGGTGGCGATGGCGCCATAGCCGCGGTGGTGGCGGGTCTGGGTGATGTCGATCTTGAGTTTTTCGGCGGCGGGCAGGGCGAAGAAACGTTGGGCATGGTCGAGCACGGCATCGATACGCGATGGGGCGATCGGGTGGCCCTTGATATAGAAAAAGCCCCATTCGCGGCAGGCATGGTCGATTTGTGTGGCGACCGATTGCCAGGCTTGATCGTCATCGCTGTAGAGCGGGTTGATATCGATGATGGGAAGGCTGTTCATACGGCTGTCCTGAAGAGTACGCAGACCGGAAAACACAGGAAAACCCTGTGGGAGCGGGCTTGCCCGCGATGACGTCGGCACATCCAACATCTCTGTTTACTGAAAGTCCGCTATCGCGGGCAAGCCCGCTCCCACAGGTGCTGTGTTTTGGCTCAAAGGAATTACTTCGGCATATCGGCCTTCATGCCTTCGACGTAGTAGTTCATCGACGCCAGCTGCGCATTGGTTGCCGTCGCGCCCGCCGGGATTGTCTCCACGCCGGCCTGGTCCTTGATCGGTCCGGTGAACGGGTGCAACGCACCGCTCTTGATGTCGGCAATGATCTGCTCGGCTTCGGTTTTTACCGCAGGCGGCACCAGGTCGCTGATCGGCAACTCAACCGTACCTTCCTTCAGACCGCCCCAGTAATCCTGGGATTTCCACGTGTGGTCGAGCACGCTTTGAGTCGCCTGAATGTAGTGCGGCCCCCAGTCATTGACGATAGACGTCAGCACCGCTTTCGGCCCGAAGTGCGCCATGTCCGATGCATAACCGACGGCATATACACCACGCCGTTCAGCCGCCTGTATCGGTGCCGGGCTGTCGGTGTGCTGGAACACCACGTCCACGCCCTGGTCGATCAGCGCGTTGGCGGCGTCAGCTTCTTTACCTGGGTCGAACCAGGAATTGACCCACACCACTTTGATCTCGGTGCCCGGGTTGTACTTGTTCAGGGCCAGTTGAATGGCGTTGATGTCGCGGATCACTTCCGGAATCGGGAACGAGGCGACGTAGCCGACTTTCTTGGTCTTGGTCATCTTCGCCGCGAGGAAACCGCCGACGTAGCGGCCCTCATAAGTGCGCGCCAGGTAAGTGCCAAGGTTCTTGTCCTGCTTGTAGCCAGTGGCATGTTCGAAGGTCACCTTGGGAAATTGCTTGGCGACTTTCAGGGTCGGATTCATGTAGCCGAAAGACGTGGTGAAGATCAGGTCATATTTGTCCTTGGCCATGTTGCGGATCACCCGCTCGGCATCGGCGCCTTCGGCGACGTTCTCCACGTAGTTGGTGGTGATCTGCTCGCCGAATTTTTCTGCCAGCACCTTGCGTCCCTGTTCATGCTGATACGTCCAGCCGTGGTCACCGATCGGGCCGATATAGACGAAGCCGACTTTCAGCGGGTCGGCAGCACTGGCGGTCAGGCTGGCGCTCAGACCGATGGCTGCGGCGACAGCGCAGAGCAGCTTCTTCAACGGACGTATATGCATGAACGGGAACTCCATTTTGTTATGAGATGGAGGAGGGCAATGCAAATTGCTGACCAACAGGACAACAAATGGATCGGAATCGTGTAACGGCCATCGCGGGCAAGCCCGCTCCCACATGACCTGCGCAAATCCCGTAGGAGCGAGGCTTGCCCGCGAAGAGTCCCTGACGCCCCCCACAGAACCATCCCGGTGCACCTTCACCAATCCACGCCATTCACTGGTGCGGGCGCCTCACAAAACTGTGGGAGCGAGCCTGCTCGCGATAGCGGACTAACATTCAGCATCAATGTTGAATGACATGGCCTCATCGCGAGCAGGCTCGCTCCCACAGTTGTTTGGTGTTGTGTCAGATGCCGGCGATCAACTGCCGAGCCGCCTGGCTGTGATCGGCAATCAACGCTTTAAGGTCCAGCCCTTCAACTTGCCCATCGATCACCCGCCATTTTCCGCCGACCATCACCCGGTCCGCCCGATCCGCGCCGCACAGCAGCAGCGCCGATACCGGATCATGGCTGCCGGAGAAGCGCAGTTCATCCAGTTTGAACAGCGCCAGATCCGCTTGCTTGCCCACCGCCAGTTCACCGATATCGGTGCGCCCGAGCAAACTCGCCGAGCCCTTGGTCGCCCAGCCCAGTACCAATTCCGGAGTAATCTTTTCCGCTCCATAACGCAGCCGCTGGATGTACAACGCCTGACGGGTTTCGAGGATCATGTTCGACGCATCGTTGGACGCCGAACCGTCCACGCCCAGACCCAGCAGCGCACCCGCAGCGGTCAGGTCCAGCGTCGGGCAAATGCCGGAGGCCAGGCGCATGTTCGAACTCGGGCAATGGCAAATGCCGGTGCCGGCCGCGCCGAGGCGGGCGATTTCGTCGGGGTTGAAATGAATGCCGTGGGCCAGCCAGGTTCGTGGGCCGAGCCAGCCGACGCTGTCCAGATAATCGACGGTGCGCAGGCCGAAACGTTGCAGGCAGAAGTCTTCTTCGTCGAGGGTTTCCGCCAGGTGTGTGTGCAGGCGCACGTCGAGGGTGTTCGCCAGTTCGGCGCTGGCGGACATGATCTGCGGGGTCACCGAGAACGGCGAGCACGGTGCCAGGGCGATTTGAATCTGCGCCCCATCACCGCGCTCGTGGTAGGCGGCAATCAAACGTTGGCTGTCATCGAGGATCACTTCACCTTCTTGGACGGTTTGCTGCGGTGGCAGGCCGCCGTCTTTTTCGCCAAGGCTCATGGAGCCGCGAGTGAGCATGGCGCGCATGCCCAGTTCGCGAACACTCTCGACCTGCACGTCGATCGCATTTTCCAGACCTTCCGGAAACAGGTAATGGTGATCGGCCGCGGTGGTACAACCGGACAGCAGCAACTCGGCCAATGCGACTTTGGTGGCGAGGGCGAGTTTTTCAGGGGTGAGACGAGCCCAGACCGGATAGAGGGTTTTCAGCCACGGGAATAACGGCTGATTAACCACCGGCGCCCAGGCACGGGTCAGGGTTTGATAAAAGTGGTGATGGGTGTTGATCAGCCCTGGCAGGATCACGTGTTCGCGAGCATCGAAAACGTGGTCACAGGGCGCGGACGGTTGCTGGCCGGCGCTGAGCACTTCGACGATCAAACCGTCTTGCAGCACCAGACCGCCACGGGCATCGAGCGCGTTGGCCGTGAAAATGGCGAGGGGATTTTTTAACCAGGTACGGGTCGCAGGCATGTTGGCCGGCTCCTCTGAAAGTTGGGTTCAGGGTTGCCAGCTCAGTGTTGCCCTGTCTGCTGATCCAGGGTCGCCGCGGGGGCGAGGTGCGGAGTTTCGAACAAAAAAGCTTCGCGGGCAAGCCATGCCCGACAAGACAATGCAAAACCCTGTGGGAGCGGGCTGTGGCGAGGGGGCTTGCCCCCGTTGGGCTGCGAAGCAGTCCCCAAATCTCTGATGTACCAAAAATTTTGTGAGTGCTACGCACTCAAACGGG
>NZ_AKJB01000144.1:0-62901 GCF_000282555.1 Pseudomonas sp. GM102
TCGCCAACGTCAACGGCGTGCCTCAGCCTCACGATGACGACCACACGGTCGACATCACGTTCGCTGTCGATCCAGGCAAGCGTGCTTACGTGAACCGCATCAACTTCCGTGGCAACACCAAGTCCGAAGACGAAGTGCTGCGCCGTGAAATGCGTCAGATGGAAGGCGGCTGGGCTTCGACTTACCTGATCGATCAATCCAAGACCCGTCTGGAGCGTCTGGGCTTCTTCAAGGAAGTCAACGTCGAAACGCCAGCGGTGCCGGGCGTAGACGACCAGGTTGATGTGAACTACAGCGTTGAAGAGCAGGCGTCCGGCTCGATTACCGCCAGCGTCGGTTTCGCCCAGAGTGCCGGTCTGATCCTCGGTGGTTCGATCACCCAGAACAACTTCCTGGGTACCGGTAACAAGGTCAGCATCGGTTTGACCCGCAGTGAATACCAGAGCCGCTATAACTTCGGTTATGTCGACCCCTACTGGACTGCTGACGGTGTGAGCCTGGGTTACAACGCTTTCTACCGCACCACCGACTATGACGACCTCGATGTCGACGTGGCCAGCTATGCCGTAGACAGCCTGGGTGCGGGCGTGAGCGTCGGCTACCCGATCAGCGAGACTTCGCGCCTGACCTTCGGTCTAACTGCACAGCAGGACAAGATCAAGACCGGTCAGTACACCGTTGACGAGATTTTCGACTTCGTTAACCGCGAGGGCGACAACTACCTGAACTTCAAGGCTTCGGCCGGCTGGTCCGAGTCCACGCTGAACAAAGGTGTATTGGCGACCCGTGGTCGTTCCCAGAGCCTGACTCTGGAAGCCACCACCCCTGGCAGCGACTTGTCGTTCTTCAAGCTCGATTACCGTGGCCAGTTGTTCCAGCCATTGTCCGAAAACTACACCATGCGTCTGCACACAGAGCTGGGCTATGGCGATGGTTACGGTTCGACCGATGGCTTGCCGTTCTATGAAAACTATTACGCCGGTGGTTTCAACTCGGTGCGTGGCTTCAAGGACAGTACTCTGGGGCCTCGCAGTACACCAAGTACCGGTAAAAACCCGGGTACGTCAGTTGACCCGGATCAGGATCCGCTGCCGTTCGGTGGTAATGTCCTGATCCAGGGCGGTGTTGAGGTTCTGTTCCCTCTGCCATTCGTCAAGGATCAGCGTTCCCTGCGTACTTCGGTATTCTGGGACGTGGGTAACGTGTTCGACTCGACGTGCAAAGAGACCAGGAACGCTGACGGTTCGAAGTCCAATACGCAGTGCAACGACATCAGCCTGAGCAACATGGCCAGCTCCGTCGGTGTCGGCGTGACCTGGGTTACCGCACTGGGTCCTTTGAGCTTCGCGTTGGCCATGCCGATCAAGAAACCGGATGACGCTGAGACTCAAGTGTTCCAATTCTCCCTCGGCCAGACGTTCTAAGCGTCTGACCCAAGATAACGACAATGGATTTTGTAGGAGTGCATCGTGCGTAAGTTGACTCAATTGGTTCTCCTGGCGACCGTACTGGTAGCAGGCCCGGCTTTTGCCGACATGAAAATCGCCGTTCTGAACTATCAGATGGCACTGCTGGAATCCGATGCGGCGAAAAAATACGCCGTGGATGCCGAGAAAAAATTCGGCCCGCAACTGACCAAGCTCAAAAGCCTGGAAAGCAGCGCCAAGGGTATCCAGGACCGTCTGATGGCTGGCGGCGACAAAATGCAACAAGGCGAACGTGAGCGTCTGGAGCTTGAGTTCAAGCAAAAGGCTCGTGATTTCCAGTTCCAGTCCAAGGAACTGAACGAAGCCAAGGCCGTTGCCGACCGTGAAATGCTGAAACAGCTCAAGCCGAAACTGGACAGCGCTGTGGAAGAAGTCATCAAGAAAGGTGCTTTTGACCTGGTCTTCGAGCGTGGCGCAGTGATTGATGTCAAGCCTCAGTACGACATCACTCGCCAGGTTATCGAGCGCATGAATCAGCTGAAGTAACCCATGACAGCGACTATAAAGCTCGGCCAGTTGGCCGAGTTCCTCGGCGCCACCTTGCGTGGCGACCCGAAGAAAGAAATTACTGGGCTAGCCACTTTGCAAGAGGCTGGCCCAGCTCAGTTGAGCTTTCTGGCAAATCCTCAATACCGTAAATACCTGGCTGGCAGTCAGGCCGCAGCTGTATTGCTGAAGGCCGCTGACGCTGAAGGTTTTGCCGGTGATGCATTGGTGGTGCCGGATCCGTACCTGGCCTACGCGCGCGTTTCCCACCTGTTCGATCCCAAGCCCAAGGCGCCTGCCGGTATTCATCCGACAGCGGTGGTGGCAGCGGATGCAGTGGTCGACCCGGCGGCGAGTATCGGTGCTTTTGCGGTGATCGAAAGTGCAGCGCGTATTGGCGCAGGTGTGACCGTTGGGGCTCATTGCTTCATCGGTGCGCGCTGCGAAATCGGCGAGGGCGGCTGGTTGGCCCCGCGCGTCACGCTGTATCACGACGTGCGCATCGGCAAACGGGTGGTGATTCAATCCGGTGCCGTGCTCGGCGGTGAAGGCTTCGGTTTTGCCAACGAGAAAGGTGTCTGGCAGAAAATCGCCCAAGTCGGCGGTGTTTCGATCGGCGATGACGTGGAAATAGGCGTAAATACCGCTATCGATCGCGGCGCACTGGCCGATACCGTTATCGGCAATGGTGTGAAGCTCGACAACCAGATTCAGATTGCTCACAACGTCCAGGTCGGTGACCACACCGCCATGGCTGCGTGTGTGGGGATCTCCGGCAGCACCAAAATCGGCAAGCATTGCATGCTCGCCGGTGGCGTAGGGCTGGTGGGGCATATCGAAATTTGCGACAACGTTTTCCTGACCGGGATGACCATGGTGACCCACTCGATTACCGAGCCGGGTTCCTATTCTTCCGGTACGGCGATGCAACCGGCAGCCGAATGGCGCAAAAGCGCGGCACGTATCCGTCAGCTCGATGACATTGCGCGACGACTGCGACAGCTGGAAAAGCGTGTAGGGGACGTGACCCCTGACGGTAATGCTTCATCAGATGGCTGATACCATTTCCATATCAAGTGTGCACAGCCGCTAGACTGCCTCCTTGATTTGCTAGAGGAGTGCGCGTCAGTCGCGCGCTCCCAATCTTTACATAGGCTTCCCCCCGAAATGATGGACATCAACGAGATTCGCGAATACCTGCCTCACCGTTACCCGTTCCTGCTGGTGGACCGGGTCGTGGATCTGGATGTGGAAGGCAAGCGCATTCGCGCCTACAAGAATGTCAGCATCAACGAACCGTTCTTCAATGGTCACTTCCCTGCGCATCCAATCATGCCGGGCGTATTGATCATTGAAGCGATGGCTCAGGCTGCCGGGATCCTTGGTTTCAAAATGCTCGACGTGAAGCCTGCCGACGGCACGCTTTATTACTTCGTCGGCTCCGACAAGCTGCGCTTCCGCCAGCCTGTGCTGCCAGGCGATCAGCTGATCCTGGAAGCCAAGTTCCTGAGCTGCAAGCGTCAGATCTGGAAGTTCGAGTGCCAGGCTTCGGTCGATGGCAAGCCAGTCTGCTCCGCTGAAATCATCTGCGCGGAACGCAAACTATGAGTTTGATTGACCCTCGCGCAATCATCGATCCGACGGCCATTCTGGCCGACGACGTCGAAGTCGGCCCTTGGTCGATCATCGGCGCAGGTGTGGAAATCGGCGAGGGGACAGTGATCGGGCCGCATGTGATTCTCAAGGGCCCGACCCGAATCGGTAAGCACAACCGCATCTACCAGTTTTCTTCGGTAGGCGAGGACACGCCCGATCTGAAATACAAGGGCGAAGAAACCCGTCTGGTCATCGGTGACCATAACGTCATTCGCGAAGGCGTGACGATTCACCGCGGGACCATTCAGGACCGTTCGGAAACGACCCTGGGCGATCACAACCTGATCATGGCCTATGCCCACATCGGTCACGACAGCGTTATCGGCAACCACTGCATTCTGGTCAACAACACCGCGTTGGCGGGCCATGTGCATGTCGAGGACTGGGCGATCCTGTCCGGTTTTACCCTGGTTCACCAGTATTGCCACATTGGCGCCCACAGCTTTTCCGGTATGGGCACTGCCATTGGCAAGGACGTTCCAGCCTACGTCACGGTTTTCGGCAACCCGGCCGAAGCCCGCAGCATGAACTTCGAAGGCCTGCGCCGTCGCGGTTTCAGCGAGGACGCGATTCACGCTTTGCGTCGTGCCTACAAGGTGGTTTACCGCCAGGGCCTGACGGTCGAACAGGCGCTTGCCGAGCTGGTCGAACCCTCGCTTCAGTTCCCGGAAGTCGCGGTGTTCCGTGACTCCATCCAGTCTTCGACCCGCGGCATCACCCGTTAAGCATGGCCAATCTGCGTATTGCGCTGGTGGCGGGAGAGGCTTCCGGTGACATTCTGGGTGCTGGTCTCATGCGCGCGCTCAAGGCTCGGCATCCGGCAGTCGAGTTCATCGGTGTCGGCGGTCCGCTGATGCAGGCCGAAGGCCTGACGTCGTATTTCCCGATGGAACGTCTTTCTGTCATGGGCTTGGTGGAAGTGCTGGGCCGTTTGCGCGAGCTGTTGGCGCGTCGCAAGAAACTGGTCGCGGACCTGATCGCCGAGAAGCCGGACGTGTTCATCGGTATCGATGCCCCGGATTTCAACCTCAATATCGAACTCAAACTGCGTCAGGCCGGGATCAAGACCGTGCATTACGTCAGCCCGTCGGTCTGGGCCTGGCGGCAGAAGCGGGTGCTGAAGATTCGCGAAGGTTGCGACCTGATGCTGACGCTGTTCCCGTTCGAAGCCAAATTTTATGAAGAGAAGGGTGTGCCGGTGCGGTTTGTCGGGCATTCCCTGGCCGATGCGATTCCGCTTGAGGCTGATCGCGCCGCAGCGCGGGCCGAACTTGGCTTGCCGGATGGGCCGCTGGTCGCCCTGATGCCGGGCAGCCGTGGCGGTGAGGTCGGGCGCCTTGGTGCGCTGTTCCTCGACACCGCCCAGCGCTTGCGGGCCATGCGCCCGGGCGTACGGTTCGTCATGCCATGCGCGAGCCCGCAGCGCCGGGCCCAGCTTGAAGAGCTGCTGGCCGGTCGCGATCTGCCGCTGACCTTGCTCGACGGCAAATCCCATCTGGCCCTGGCGGCTTGCGACGCGGTGTTGATCGCTTCGGGAACGGCTACGCTGGAAGCATTGCTATACAAGCGACCAATGGTGGTCGCTTATCGCTTGGCACCGCTGACGTTCTGGATTCTCAAACGGATGGTGAAGAGTCCCTACGTCTCCTTGCCGAATCTATTGGCCCAGCGTTTGCTGGTGCCGGAATTGTTGCAGGACGATGCGACGGTCGAAGCCTTGGCCCAGACCCTGTCGCCACTGATCGAAGGTGGCCAGGAGCAGACCCGAGGCTTTGACGAAATCCACCGAACCCTGCGCTTGGACGCCTCCAATCAGGCAGCGGACGCGGTACTGAACCTGATTGGCAGAGCATAATGAGCAAAGCAAGCAAGCAGCTGGGCCTGGATTTTATGCTAGTCGATGAGCTTGAAGATCTGGTGGCGGGTGTCGATGAAGTCGGTCGCGGCCCGCTGTGTGGCGCCGTGGTGACGGCGGCAGTGATCCTCGATCCGAGCCGCCCCATCCTGGGTCTCAACGACTCGAAGAAGCTTACCGAAGCTCGCCGTGATGCGCTTTACGACGAAATCTGTGAAAAGGCCCTGAGTTGGTATGTCGCTCGCGCTGAAGTAGAAGAAATCGACGAACTGAACATTCTTCACGCCACCATGCTGGCCATGCAGCGTGCCGTCGAAGGGCTGCATATTCAGCCGAAACTGGCGATGATCGACGGTAACCGTTGCCCGAAACTCTCGATGCGCGCCGAAGCGGTGATCCAGGGCGACGGCAAGGTACCGGCCATTGCCGCGGCATCGATTCTGGCCAAGGTCAGCCGTGATCGGGAAATGGCGGCATTCGAACTGATTTATCCGGGTTACGGGATCGGAGGCCATAAAGGCTACCCGACACCCGTTCATCTGGAAGCGCTGGCCCGCTTGGGGCCGACCCCAATCCATCGCCGCTCGTTCGCCCCGGTACGCTTGGCGTATGAAGCGCGGGAAAACCTGATCGAGCGTTAGCCGCAGGCTGATGTTTTACTCAAGGCCCGGTACAATCCGGGCCTTGTTGTCTTCACGTTTCTAGTTTCTAGACAGGATCACTATGCCGGCTTCATTCGTTCATCTACGCCTGCACACTGAATATTCCCTGGTCGACGGTCTGGTGCGGATCAAGCCGCTGGTCAAGACCCTGGTCGGCATGAACATGCCTGCCGTGGCGGTCACCGACCAGAACAACATGTGTTCCCTGGTCAAATTCTATAAAGCTGCCATGGGTGCGGGGATCAAGCCGATCTGTGGCGCCGACCTGTGGCTGGCGAACAAGGATCCGGATAACGCTCTGAGCCGGATCAGCCTGCTGGCGATGAACGCCGTGGGTTATCGCAACCTCACCGAACTGATCTCCCGCGGCTTCATCGACGGCCAGCGCAATGGCTCGGTCATCATCGAGCGTGAGTGGGTAGCTGAAGCCAGCGAAGGTTTGATCATGCTGTCGGCGGCGAAAGAGGGCGAGATCGGTCTGGCCATGCTCAGTGGCAACCCGGACGAAGCCGAAACCCTGGCTCGCGAGTGGATGGCGGTGTTCCCGGATCGTTTCTATTTGGAAGTCCAGCGCACCAGCCGCCCCAATGATGAAGAGCAACTGCACGGCGCAGTGGCCCTGGCGACGAAAATCGGCGCGCCGCTGGTGGCGACCAACGACGTGCGCTTCATCAAGCAGGAAGACTTCGAGGCCCACGAAACCCGCGTGTGCATCGGTGAAGGGCGCGCCCTCGACGATCCGCGGCGTTCGAAGAATTACAGCGATCAGCAATACCTCAAAAGCGCCGAGGAAATGGCCGAGCTGTTCAGCGACTTGCCCGAGGCGCTGGAAAACACCGTCGAGATCGCCAAGCGCTGCAACATCGAGGTGAAGCTGGGTAAACACTTCCTGCCCAACTTCCCGATTCCCGATGGCATGACCATCGACGAGTACTTCCGCAAGGTTTCCTTCGACGGTCTGGAAGAGCGCCTCAGCGTTCTGCTGCCCAAGGACACCACTGAAGACTACGAAGCCAAGCGTCAGGTTTATGTCGACCGGTTGAATTTCGAGCTGGATATCATCATCCAGATGGGCTTCCCCGGTTACTTTCTGATCGTGATGGACTTTATCCAGTGGGCCAAGAGTAACGGCGTACCGGTGGGTCCGGGTCGTGGGTCGGGTGCCGGGTCGCTGGTGGCCTATGTGCAGAAGATCACCGACCTCGACCCGCTGGAATATGACCTGCTGTTTGAACGTTTCCTTAACCCGGAACGGGTTTCCATGCCCGACTTCGACGTCGACTTCTGCATGGACGGCCGTGACCGCGTGATCGATTACGTGGCCGAAAAATACGGCCGTAACGCGGTTAGCCAGATCATCACCTTCGGTTCCATGGCGGCGAAAGCCGTGGTCCGCGACGTGGCGCGGGTGCAGGGCAAGTCCTACGGTTTGGCGGATCGTCTGTCGAAGATGATTCCGTTCGAAGTCGGCATGACCCTGGAAAAGGCTTACGAGCAGGAAGAAATCCTGCGCGACTTCATCAAGGTCGATGAAGAGGCTGCGGAAATCTGGGAGATGGCGCGCAAGCTCGAAGGCGTTGTGCGTAACGTCGGCAAGCACGCCGGTGGTGTGGTAATCGCGCCGACCAAGCTGACCGACTTCTCGCCGATTTATTGCGACGAAGCGGGCGATGGCCTGGTAACCCAGTTCGACAAGGATGACGTTGAGGCGGCCGGTCTGGTGAAGTTCGACTTCCTGGGGCTGCGGACGCTAACGGTCATCGACTGGGCGCTGAAAACCATCAACCGCGATCGCGCCAAGGTCAACGAGCCGCCGCTGGATATCGCCTTTATCCCGCTGGACGACAAACCGACCTACACGCTGTTGCAAAAAGCTGAAACCACCGCGGTGTTCCAGCTCGAGTCGCGTGGCATGAAAGAGCTGATCAAAAAGCTCAAGCCCGACTGCCTGGAAGACTTGATCGCACTGGTGGCCCTGTTCCGTCCGGGCCCGTTGCAATCGGGCATGGTGGACGACTTCATCAACCGTAAGCACGGTCGCGCGGAACTCGCGTACCCGCACTCGGATTACCAGTACGAAGGCCTCAAGCCAGTCCTGGCGCCGACTTACGGCATCATCCTGTATCAGGAACAGGTGATGCAGATTGCCCAGGTCATGGCTGGTTACACCCTTGGCGGTGCGGACATGCTGCGTCGAGCCATGGGTAAGAAAAAACCCGAAGAAATGGCCAAGCAACGCGGCGGTTTCATTGAGGGTTGCGCCACCAACAATATCGACGCCGACCTGGCGGGTAACATCTTCGACCTGGTAGAAAAATTCGCCGGTTACGGCTTCAACAAATCCCACTCCGCCGCGTATGGCCTGGTGTCGTACCAGACCGCCTGGCTGAAAGCCCACTACCCGGCGCCGTTCATGGCTGCGGTACTGTCGGCGGATATGCACAACACCGACAAGGTCGTGACCTTGATCGAAGAAATTCGCACCATGAAGCTGCGTCTCGACGCGCCGGATGTGAATACTTCGGAGTTCAAGTTCACGGTGAATGACGAGGGCCGCATTATTTATGGCCTCGGCGCAATCAAGGGTGTGGGCGAAGGGCCGGTGGAAGCGATCACCGAGGCGCGTCAGGACGGACCGTTCAAGGATCTGTTCGATTTCTGCGCCCGTGTCGATCTCAAACGGATCAACAAGCGCACCCTGGACGGTTTGATCCGTAGCGGCGCGCTGGATCGTCTGGGCCCGTATTTCCATGACGAACCAAAAGCCTATCAAGCCAGCATCGACCAGAACCGTGCGGTCTTGTTGAACGCGATGGAAGGGGCGATCAAGGCTGCCGAACAAACCGCGCGCACCCACGACAGTGGCCACGCCGATCTGTTTGGCGGCTTGTTCGTCGAGGAAGACGCGGATGTCTATGTCAACCACCGCAAGGCCAAGGAACTGACCCTCAAGGAACGCCTGAAAGGGGAGAAAGACACCCTGGGCCTGTACCTGACCGGTCACCCGATCGACGAATACGAAGGCGAGATCCGTCGCTTCGCCCGTCAGCGCATCATCGATCTGAAGCCGGCTCGCGATACGCAGACGGTCGCGGGCATGATCATCGCCCTGCGCGTTATGAAGAACAAAAAGGGCGACAAGATGGGTTTCATCACCCTCGACGACCGCTCCGGGCGGATCGAAGCCTCGCTGTTCGCCGACGCCTTCCATTCTGCGCAGTCGCTGTTGCAGACCGACGCGATGGTGGTGGTCGAGGGCGAAGTCAGCAATGACGACTTCTCTGGTGGCCTGCGGCTGCGGGTCAAGCGCGTGATGAGCATGGAAGATGCGCGCACCAACCTGGCCGAAAGCCTGCGCCTGAAATTGCACACCAAGGATTTGAAGGGCGATCAGCTACGCTGGCTGGGTGAGCTGTTCAAGCGCCACCGCGGCGCGTGCCCGATCACCATGGAGTACACCAGTCCCGATGCCAAGGCCTTGTTGCAGTTCGGCGAGACCTGGCGGATCGATCCGGCGGATGCCTTGATTCAAGCCCTGCGTGACCAGTTCGGGCGAGACAACGTCTTCCTCCAATACCGTTGACGGTCAGGTGCCATTGCTTACCATTGGAACGCGCCTGACCCCGACCCGAATTTTTAATCTCGACCTGAACGCGCCTGTCCCTTAAGGTAGGGCGCGAATAGACAACCGGCCGGCCCAAGCTCTCTTGGAGGTCGACCCAAGACGGACGCCTATGAACCCGAATTTTCTAGATTTCGAACAGCCGATCGCCGACCTGCAAGCCAAGATCGAAGAGTTGCGCTTGGTCGGTAATGACAATTCGCTGAATATCGGCGATGAGATCTCCCGCCTGCAGGACAAGAGCAGCACGCTGACCGAAGACATCTTCGGCAAGCTGACCAGCTGGCAGATCGCACGTCTGGCGCGTCACCCGAAACGTCCATATACCCTGGACTACATCGAACACATCTTCACCGAGTTCGACGAACTGCACGGCGACCGTCACTTCTCCGACGACGCTGCCATCGTGGGTGGTGTTGCCCGTCTGGATGATCAGCCGGTGATGATCATCGGTCACCAGAAAGGCCGCGAAGTGCGCGAGAAGGTTCGCCGCAACTTCGGCATGCCGCGTCCGGAAGGCTATCGCAAGGCGTGCCGTCTGATGGAAATGGCCGAGCGTTTCAAAATGCCGATCCTGACCTTCATCGACACTCCGGGTGCTTACCCAGGCATCGACGCCGAAGAGCGCAACCAGAGCGAAGCGATTGCCTGGAACCTGCGCGTCATGGCTCGCCTGAAAACCCCAATCATCGCCACCGTGATCGGTGAGGGTGGTTCCGGTGGTGCATTGGCGATCGGCGTCTGCGATCAGCTGAACATGCTGCAGTACTCGACCTACGCGGTGATTTCGCCGGAAGGTTGCGCCTCGATTCTATGGAAAACTTCCGAGAAGGCGCCGGATGCTGCTGAAGCCATGGGCATCACTGCCGAGCGTCTGAAGGGCCTGGGCATTGTCGATAAAGTGATCGGCGAGCCATTGGGCGGCGCTCATCGTGATCCGGCCGCTGCGGCTGCCTCGATCCGTGCCGAGCTGAGCTCGCAACTGGCGATGTTGAAGAAGTTCGATAACAAGGCGCTGTTGGCCCGTCGTTACGAGCGTCTGATGAGCTACGGTCTCTGATCTGACCTCGGCTTTAATAATGTGGGAGCGGGCTTGCTCGCGAAAGCGGTATAACAGTCAACTGATGTGTTGAATGTTGAACCGCTTTCGCGAGCAAGCCCGCTCCCACATTTGATTTGTGCGAAGTGATCGATATGAGTCAGCCCACGATTGATTTGTCTACCCGACTCCTGCGCAGCCTTACGCCTTGGCGCAATGCCACAACCTGGCGCATCGCGTTCTCCGGTGGTCTCGACTCCACCGTCCTGCTGCACCTTCTCGTGCACCTTGCGAAAACCCAATCCCTGCCGACACTGACCGCCATCCATGTCCACCACGGCCTTCAGGCTGCGGCTGATGCGTGGCCGGAACACTGTCAGTCGGTCTGTGATGCGTTGGGAGTGCCGCTAGAAGTCGTGCGTGTTCAGGTTGAACCCGGCGCCAGCCTTGAGCGTGCGGCGCGGGATGCGCGTTATGGCGCCTTCATCGCGGCGACTCATATTGGTGAAGTGCTGCTCACTGGGCAACACCGTGACGATCAGGCGGAAACCCTGTTGTTTCGACTGATGCGTGGGGCTGGGGTGAGAGGATTGTCGGGGATGCCGAGCGAGCGTCCTTTGGGTCGGGGGCGTCTGCTGCGACCCTTGCTCGACGTCACTCGCGCCGAGCTTGAGGCCTACGCGACTGAATATCAGTTGGGCTGGATCGAGGATCCATCGAACCAGGACCACCAGTTCTCGCGCAATTATCTGCGTCATCAAGTGTTCCCCGTGTTGACTGCGCGCTGGCCGCAAGCGGTGGCGACCATAGCTCGCAGCGCCGCGCATCTGAGCGAAGCGCAGGGACTGCTCGACGAATTGGCGCAAATCGATCTGGCCCATGCCGCTACGGTCAGCGATTTCGATTGGCTGGGTTTGCCGTCGCTGGCGCTGGCACCACTGGAAAAACTGTCTGATGCGCGCCAGCGCAACGCGATAAGTCACTGGCTCAAACCGCTGACGACTTTGCCGGACAGTGACCATTGGTCGGGTTGGGAGAATTTACGCGATGCGACCGGCGATGCGCGTCCGGTCTGGCGGCTGGCGGCGGGTGAATTGCATCGCGCGGGTGGGCGTCTCTGGTGGTTGTCTGGTGGCTGGCTGCGCGCTCCGCCATCTCCGGTGTCTTGGGCTGATCCCTCGGTATTACTGGCGTTGCCGGATAATGGCGTACTCACGTTCACCGGTCAGATCCCCGTTGGCCCGCTGCAGATCCGCTATCGTGAGGGAGGCGAGGTCATGAAGCTGCCCGATCGCGGCCATCGTGACTTGAAGCGTTTACTCAACGAAAGCGGTGTGCCGGGCTTCGCCCGTGGCAGATTGCCGCTGGTCTACAGAGGCCCGCAATTGCTGGCGGTGGCGAACCTGCGGGGGCTAAATGGCGGTGAGCAAAGTGGCTGGTATTTGCATTGGCAGCCGCTGATCGAAGATCAAGGTTTGAGCTGAAAGGGGCTTTCCGGTAGACTACGCTCCCTTCTTGATACAACTTCTGTGGATTCGCCTGAATCGCAGGAGTTGCCGATTACCAAGCAGTCTTTGCTGGGCGATTCCAAAAAATGTGTAGCGAGCAACCTACCGGTGTTTCATCTACCGGTCTGTCCCAACGCGGCGGTTTTTTTGAAAGGTGCACTGTGATTAATGCAGGTGATCGGGGGCTTCGGCCTTCCTTCGCTTTCCCCGGCGGCTCGGACCGCTTTAACGCAGACTTCTAGGGTTTTTCATGACGCGCTACATATTCGTCACGGGCGGTGTTGTTTCTTCATTGGGGAAAGGCATTGCCTCGGCTTCATTGGCGGCCATCCTGGAGGCGCGGGGACTTAAGGTCACCATGCTGAAGCTGGACCCGTACATCAACGTTGACCCGGGCACCATGAGCCCGTTCCAGCACGGTGAAGTGTTCGTCACCCACGACGGCGCCGAGACCGACCTGGACCTGGGCCACTACGAGCGGTTCATCCGCACGACCATGACCCAGAACAACAACTTCACCACCGGCCGTGTCTACGAACACGTCCTGCGCAAAGAGCGCCGTGGTGATTACCTGGGCGCAACCATTCAGGTGATCCCGCACATCACCGACGAAATCAAGCGCCGGATTATCAAGGGCGCCGGCGATGCCGACGTGGCCATGGTCGAGATCGGTGGCACCGTGGGTGACATCGAGTCGCAACCGTTCCTCGAAGCGATCCGTCAATTGCGTTTCGAAGTCGGCGCCAAGCGCGCGATGCTGATGCACCTGACGCTGGTGCCGTACATCGCCACTGCCGGCGAAACCAAAACCAAGCCGACTCAGCACTCGGTCAAGGAACTGCGTTCCATTGGCCTGCAGCCAGACGTGCTGGTATGCCGCTCCGATCACCCGATCGACATCTCTTCGCGTCGCAAGATCGCGCAGTTCACCAACGTTGAAGAACGTGCAGTGATCGCGCTGGAAGACGCCGACACCATCTACAAGATCCCGGGCATCCTGCACTCCCAGGGCCTGGATGATTTCGTCGTCGAGCGTTTCGGCCTGCAATGCGATAGCGCCGATCTGTCCGAGTGGGAAGCGGTAGTTGATGCCAAGCTGAACCCGGAGCACGAAGTCACCATCGCGATGGTCGGCAAGTACATGGAACTGCTGGACGCCTACAAGTCGCTGATCGAAGCGATGAGTCACGCCGGCATCAGCAACCGCACCAAGGTCAACCTGCGCTACATCGATTCCGAAGACATCGAAAACCAGGGCACCGCGCTGCTGGAAGGCGTCGACGCGATTCTGGTACCGGGCGGCTTTGGTCTGCGTGGCGTTGAAGGCAAGATCACTGCCGTTCAATACGCTCGCGAAAACAAGGTTCCATACCTGGGTATCTGCCTGGGTATGCAAGTGGCCGTTATCGAGTTCGCTCGTAACGTCATGGGCTGGAAAGACGCCAACTCCACCGAGTTCGATCGCACCAGCGGTCACCCGGTCGTGGGCCTGATCACCGAGTGGGAAGATGCCACCGGCGCAGTCGAAACCCGTACCGAAACCTCTGATCTGGGCGGCACCATGCGCCTCGGTGCTCAGGATTGCCTGCTTGAGCCAGGTTCCCTGGTGCACGATTGCTATGCCAAGGACGTGATCGTCGAGCGTCACCGTCATCGCTACGAAGTGAACAACAACCTGCTGCCGCAAATCATCGAGGCCGGTCTGAAAATCTCCGGTCGTTCCGGTGATGGCGCGCTGGTTGAAGTGGTCGAAGCGCCGGATCATCCATGGTTCGTCGCTTGCCAGTTCCACCCTGAATTCACCTCGACGCCACGCGACGGTCACCCGTTGTTCAGCGGCTTCGTTAAAGCCGCTTTGACCCAACACCAGAAGAAGGCATAAACCTGATGGCACAGAAAATCATCCGCGTAGGCAGCATCGAGATCGCTAACGACAAGCCGATGGTGCTGTTCGGTGGCATGAACGTGCTGGAAAGCCGCGACATGGCGATGCAGGTTTGCGAAGAGTACGTAAAGGTCACCGAAAAACTCGGTATCCCTTACGTGTTCAAGGCCAGTTTCGACAAAGCGAACCGTTCTTCTGTGACCTCTTACCGTGGCCCCGGCCTGGAAGAGGGCATGCGGATTTTCCAGGACATCAAGCAAGCCTTCGGTGTGCCGGTCATCACCGACGTCCACGAGCCTGATCAGGCAGCGGTTGTCGCTGAAGTCTGCGACATCATCCAGTTGCCGGCCTTCCTGTCGCGCCAGACCGACCTCGTGGTCGCGATGGCCAAGACCGGCGCGGTGATCAACATCAAGAAAGCCCAGTTCCTTGCGCCTCAGGAAATGAAACACATCCTGAACAAGTGCGTAGAAGCCGGTAACGATCAGTTGATCCTCTGCGAGCGTGGTTCGAGCTTCGGCTACAACAACCTGGTCGTCGACATGCTTGGCTTCGGCATCATGAAGCAGTTCGAATACCCGGTGTTCTTCGACGTGACCCACGCGCTGCAAATGCCCGGCGGTCGCTCCGATTCCGCTGGCGGTCGTCGCGCCCAGGTCACCGACCTGGCCAAGGCCGGCATGAGCCAGTCGCTGGCCGGTCTGTTCCTCGAAGCGCACCCGGACCCGGACAACGCCAAGTGCGACGGCCCTTGCGCCTTGCGCCTGGACAAACTGGAACCCTTCCTGGCCCAGCTCAAGGCACTGGACGAATTGGTTAAAAGTTTTCCGACAGTAGAAACCGCGTAAACCCCGATTCTCCGGTAAAGTACTGCACGGTTTAACGCTCAGGCCCTCGGGCTTGAGCCTTGTCGTCCGCAAGCCTGCCCCTGTCTGTCACTTGCCGACGATAAAGATTTCCTTCAGCTGCGTCGTTTTCGTCAACTTTGGAGTGTTCACAACAATGGCAAAAATCGTCGACATCAAAGGTCGTGAAGTTCTCGACTCCCGTGGCAATCCCACTGTGGAAGCAGACGTGCTTCTCGATAACGGCATCATCGGCAGCGCTTGCGCGCCATCCGGTGCTTCCACTGGCTCGCGTGAAGCGCTCGAGCTGCGTGATGGCGACAAGAGCCGTTACCTGGGCAAAGGCGTTCTGAAAGCCGTCGCCAACATCAACGGTCCGATCCGCGACCTGCTGCTGGGTGCAGACCCAAGCGACCAGAAAGCGCTGGATCACGCGATGATCAAGCTGGACGGCACCGAAAACAAAGCGACCCTGGGCGCCAACGCGATCCTCGCCGTTTCCCTGGCCGCGGCCAAGGCAGCAGCACAGGACCAGGACCTGCCGCTGTACGCTCACATCGCTAACCTGAACGGCACCCCGGGTGTTTACTCGATGCCGGTTCCGATGATGAACATCATCAACGGTGGCGAGCACGCCGATAACAACGTCGACATCCAGGAATTCATGGTTCAGCCAGTCGGCGCCAAGTCTTTCTCGGAAGGTCTGCGCATGGGGACCGAGATTTTCCATCACCTTAAAGCTGTACTGAAGGCTCGCGGCCTGAGCACTGCCGTTGGTGATGAAGGTGGTTTCGCGCCGAACCTGGCCTCCAACGAAGACGCTTTGAAAGTGATCTCCGAAGCCGTGGCCAACGCCGGTTACAAGCTGGGCACCGACGTGACCCTGGCTCTGGACTGCGCAGCCAGCGAATTCTACGAAGACGGCAAGTACAACCTGTCCGGCGAAGGCCAGGTGTTCACCGCTGAAGGTTTCGCCGATTACCTGAAAGGTCTGACCGAGCGTTACCCGATCATCTCCATCGAAGACGGTCTGGACGAGTCCGACTGGGCTGGCTGGAAAATCCTCACCGACAAGATTGGCGAGAAGACTCAGCTGGTGGGCGACGACCTGTTCGTGACCAACACCAAAATCCTGAAAGAAGGCATCGATAAAAAGATCGCCAACTCGATCCTGATCAAGTTCAACCAGATCGGCACCCTGACCGAAACCCTGGAAGCCATCCAGATGGCCAAGGCCGCTGGTTACACTGCCGTCATCTCGCACCGCTCCGGCGAAACCGAAGATTCGACCATTGCCGACCTGGCTGTGGGCACTGCGGCTGGCCAGATCAAGACCGGCTCCCTGTGCCGTTCCGACCGTGTTTCCAAGTACAACCAACTGCTGCGTATCGAAGAGCAGTTGAATGGCAAAGCCAAGTACAACGGTCGTAGCGAGTTTCGCGGCTGAGTGGTAAACGATAAAAAGACACCGGATTGTGTCGGAAAAATCGCAGCAGCGATGGATTTGCCACTAATCTGATGCCTTAAGAGCACGAGCCTGGTTCTTCCAGGCTTCGTGCTATCAGAAGCTTCAAAGTTTTGGCATGGCTGTCTTTTTTCACTGGATACCTGATATTCGATGCGCAGTCCCAATTGGTTGTTTCTCGTCTTGCTCTTGCTGCTGGCCGGCCTGCAGTACCGCCTGTGGGTGGGTAATGGCAGTCTGGCGCAAGTGGCCGAGCTGAAGCAGCAGATTGCGGATCAACACGCCGAGAACGAGGCGTTGTTGGAGCGCAATCGGGTGATGGACGCCGAAGTCAGCGAATTGAAAAAGGGCATGGAGACCGTTGAAGAACGGGCTCGCCATGAGTTGGGCATGGTCAAGGACGGTGAAACCCTTTACCAGTTGGCCCAATGATTAACTCGTTACCGGCCTTCTGGGCCGTGATTCCTGCCGCGGGCGTTGGTGCCCGTATGGCCGCGGACCGTCCCAAGCAATACTTGCAGTTGGGCGGGCGCACTATTCTCGAACACAGCCTAGGCTGTTTCCTCGATCATCCTGCCCTGAAGGGGTTGGTGGTCAGTCTTGCTATCGACGATCCTTACTGGCCGAACCTGGCCTGTGCTGCCGATCCGCGAATTCAGCGGGTTGAGGGCGGCGCCGAGCGTTCCGGGTCGGTGCTCAATGCGTTGCTGCATTTGCATGCGCAAGGAGCCGATGATGAGGATTGGGTGTTGGTCCACGATGCCGCGCGGCCGAACCTGAGCCGTGATGATCTGGACAAGTTGCTCAGTGAATTGGCGGATGACCCGGTTGGCGGTCTGTTGGCGGTGCCTGCGCGAGATACCCTCAAGCGGGTCGACCAGCATGGGCGCGTGCTGGAAACAGTGGATCGCAGCGTGATCTGGCAGGCCTATACGCCGCAGATGTTTCGCCTTGGCGCGTTGCATCGGGCGTTGGCGGACAGTCTGGTGGCGGACGTTGTCGTCACCGACGAAGCCTCGGCCATGGAATGGTCAGGCCAGGCGCCGCGCTTGATTGAAGGGCGATCCGATAACATCAAAGTCACTCGCCCCGAAGACCTTGAATGGTTGCGCCAGCGTTGGGCTAACCGCCGCTAAAAGATCGCAGCCTTCGGCAGCTCCTACGGGTGTACACATAACCTTGTAGGAGCTGCCGAAGGCTGCGATCTTTTGATCTCAAACCCGATACTCCGGCCGTTCAGCCAACCCTTCCTTTAAATAATCCACCAACTTGCGCACTTTCGGCGACAGATGCCGTTGCTGTGGGTAAAGCGCCCACACGGCGGTGTTCGGCGGTTGGTGGGCTTCCAGCAGCGAAATCAATTCGCCGTTTTTCAGGTGTTCCAGCACGTAGTAATCCGGCAACTGACACAACCCAACCCCTTGTAGCGCTGCATCCAGCACCGCCTGCCCACTGTTGCAGCGCCAGTTTCCCTGCACTCGCTGGGAAAATTCCCGCCCGTTCTGTTCCAGTTGCCAGATATCCGAACTGCCGATGAGGCAGTTATGGCGACTCAGTTCCGACAAGCTGTGTGGGCGCCCATACCGTTCCAGGTAGGACGGTGAGGCGCACAGGTACATGCGCCGTGGCGCCAGGCGTGTCGCGACCAATCTTGAATCCTGCAGGCGACCGAGGCGGATGGCCAGGTCCAGCCCTTCATGCACCAGATCGAGCGGTCGGTTGCTCAGTTCGATGTCGACGCGCAGTTGTGGATACAGCCCCATGAAGCGAGTCACCAGTGGCACGATGAATCGTTCGCCATAGGCCACGGCACAGGTCATGCGCAGCATGCCCTTGGGCTCGCTGGTCAGGTCGCCGACAGCGCGCAAGGCTTCTTCGCGACCGTCCTGCAAACGCTGGCAATGCTGCAAAAAGGTTTGCCCGGCCTCGGTCAGCGTGACCCGGCGGGTGCTGCGATAGAGCAAACGGGTTTGCAGGCGCTCTTCCAGCCGTACGATTTGGCGACTGATGTGAGAGGAAGACACCCCAAGGCGCTCCGCCGCGGCGGTGAATTGGCTGCACTCGGCCACGGCAACGAACTCATCGATGCCTTCCCAGCGGTTTTCTGACATCAGGATTATCCCTGTGTGGCAATAATGTTTTGCTTTTGTCCTGATTATTCATCGTAAGGCGCTGTATTACACTCATTGTCTCGTTTTTATTCACTGGAGAGTCAGCATGATCAAGTCGCGCGCCGCCGTTGCCTTCGAGGCCAAGAAACCCCTCGAAATCGTTGAAGTCGATGTCGCCATGCCCAAGGCCGGTGAAGTCTTGCTGCGCGTAGTCGCCTCCGGTGTCTGCCATACCGATGCCTACACCCTCTCGGGCGCGGACCCGGAAGGTATCTTCCCGTCGATCCTGGGTCACGAAGGTGGCGCGGTGGTCGAAGCGATCGGCGAGGGCGTGACTTCGGTTGCGGTCGGCGACCATGTGATCCCGCTGTACACCCCTGAATGCGGCAAGTGCAAATTCTGCCTGTCGGGCAAAACCAATCTCTGTCAGGCGATTCGTGCGACACAGGGTAAAGGCCTGATGCCGGATGGCACTTCGCGTTTTTCCTACAAGGGCGAAACAATTTTCCACTACATGGGCACCTCGACTTTCTCCGAGTACACCGTGCTGCCGGAAATCTCCGTCGCCAAAATTCCTAAAGAAGCCCCCTTGGAGAAAGTCTGCCTGCTGGGTTGTGGCGTCACCACTGGCATCGGCGCGGTAATCAACACTGCCAAGGTCAAACCAGGTGATACCGTCGCGATCTTCGGTCTGGGCGGCATCGGTCTGTCGGCTGTGATTGGCGCGGTCAAAGCCAAGGCAGGGCGGATCATCGCCATCGACATCAACCCGGCCAAGTTCGAGATCGCCAAGCAACTGGGCGCGACCGATTGTGTAAACCCGAAAGACTTCGATCGTCCTATTCAGGAAGTGATCGTCGACATGACTGATGGCGGCGTCGACTTTTCCTTCGAGTGCATCGGCAACGTCCAACTGATGCGAGCTGCACTTGAGTGCTGCCACAAAGGTTGGGGTGAGTCGGTGATCATCGGCGTGGCCGGTGCCGGTCAGGAAATCTCTACCCGTCCATTCCAACTGGTGACCGGTCGCGTCTGGCGCGGTTCGGCGTTCGGTGGTGTGCGCGGGCGTACCGAGTTGCCGAGCTATGTTGAAATGGCCCAGACCGGCGAGATTCCGCTGGATACCTTCATCACCCATACGATGGGCCTGGAAGATATCAACAAGGCGTTTGACCTGATGCATGAAGGCAAGAGCATCCGTTCCGTCATTCATTTCTGAGGTCGGTCATGAGCCTGGAAAATATCTCCTGCCAGAAAAGCTTCGGTGGCTGGCACAAGCGCTACCGGCACCGCTCCGACGTGCTCGGTTGCGACATGGTGTTTGCCGTGTACCTGCCGCCACAAGCGGAGCAGGGCGGTAAACTGCCGGTGTTGTACTGGTTGTCTGGCCTGACCTGCACCGACGAGAACTTCATGCAAAAGGCCGGTGCCATGCGCATGGCCGCCGAGTTGGGGCTGATCATCGTCGCACCGGACACCAGCCCTCGCGGTCCTGATGTGTCGGGTGATCCAGATGGCGCCTGGGACTTCGGTCTCGGTGCCGGTTTTTATCTGAATGCCACTCAGGAACCCTGGTCCCGACACTATCGGATGCATGACTATGTCGTGCAGGAATTACCGGCATTGGTCGAAGCGCATTTCCCGACATCGGACAAGCGTGGCATCAGTGGTCACTCCATGGGCGGCCACGGCGCGTTGGTCTGCGCGTTGCGTAATCCGGGGCGTTATCTGTCGGTGTCGGCGTTCTCGCCGATCAACAATCCAATGGATTGCCCTTGGGGCCAGAAAGCCTTTTCCCGTTACTTGGGAGAAGACCGTTCGAAGTGGCGCGAATGGGATGCCTGTGCATTGATCGCCGAGGCTGACGAGAAGCTGCCGCTGCTGGTCGATCAGGGGGATCGCGATGATTTCCTGGCCACCCAGCTCAAGCCTGAAGCCTTGCAACAGGCTGCCAAACTGGCAGGTCATCCGCTGACGTTACGTCTGCAACCAGGCTACGACCACAGTTATTTCTTCATCGCCAGCTTCATTGACGACCACCTGAAACATCATGCGCGCGCTCTAGGCGCCTAATGCAGGTAGAATCACGCCCTGACAAAAATCGGGGCGTTTTTTTATGCGTATTGGCCACGGCTATGATGTGCACCGTTTCGCTGAAGGCGATTTCATTACTCTGGGCGGCGTGCGTATTGCACACGGCTTCGGGCTGCTCGCTCACTCCGACGGTGACGTCCTGCTGCACGCCTTGAGCGATGCCTTGCTCGGCGCTGCCGCGCTGGGTGATATCGGCAAGCACTTCCCGGACACCGACCCGCAATTCAAGGGCGCCGACAGCCGTGTGCTGTTGCGTCATGTCGTCGCACTGATCCACGCCAAGGGCTGGAAAGTCGGCAACGTCGATAACACCATCGTCGCCCAGGCCCCGAAAATGGCCCCGCATATCGAATCGATGCGCGCGCTGATTGCCGCGGATCTTCAAGTTGAGTTGGATCAAGTGAACGTGAAAGCTACCACCACCGAAAAGCTCGGCTTTGTCGGTCGCGAAGAAGGCATTGCCGTGCACTCCGTTGCCCTGTTGCTGCGCGCATGAACGATCTGCAATTGCTTGGCCCCCGGGCCTATGGTGAGGCTCTCGGTACCGCGGTACTGAAAGCCACAGCGGAAGATTTTCAGGTCGATGAGGTGCTTGATATCCCCCTCAGTGGTGATGGCGAACACCTGTGGATCTGGGTGGAAAAGCGCGGTCTGAATACTGAAGAAGCGGCACGGCGCATCGCCAAGGCGGCGGGTGTGCCGTTGCGCACCGTCAGCTATGCCGGCCTCAAGGACCGTCAGGCGCTGACTCGCCAGTGGTTCAGCGTGCAACTGCCAGGCAAGGCCGATCCTGATCTGTCGGCGGCGGAAAACGACACGCTGAAAATCCTCAAGACCGGTCGGCATAAACGCAAACTGCAACGCGGTGCCCACTCGGCCAACGGCTTCACCTTGCGCTTGACCCAGTTCGCCGGTGACAAGGCGGCGATCGAAGAGCGTCTGCAACTGATCGCCAAGCAAGGTATTCCCAATTATTTCGGCGCCCAGCGTTTCGGCTTTGACGGCGGTAATGTGGTCGATGCTCGTGCCTGGGCGGCGCGCAAGGCCCTGCCGGAACAACGCAACGTACGTTCTCGGCTGCTCTCCACCGCACGCAGCTTTCTGTTCAATCAAGTGTTGGCGGCGCGCGTCGCCGATGGCACCTGGCAGCGCGCTCAGGTGGGCGATCTGCTAGCGTTCACCGACAGCCGCAGTTTCTTCCCGGCCGGTGAGGCCGAATGCAGCGACCCTCGTCTGGCGATTCTCGACCTGCACCCCACCGGCCCGCAGTGGGGCGAAGGTGACTCGCCGACGTCAGGCGCAGTCCATGAACTGGAGCAGGCAATCGCCGCGCGCGAAGCGGATCTGCGCGATTGGTTGATTAACGCCGGAATGAGCCACGAACGTCGCATCCTGCGGCTGCCCATTGGTGGGTTGACGTGGCATTATCCCGAACCTGACATTCTGCAACTGGAATTCGTCCTGCCGGCCGGATGCTTCGCCACCGTATTGGTGCGTGAACTCGTCGATCTGGTGCCGGTGGGGCAGACGGACAGCCCATGCGTATTCTGATTTCTAACGACGATGGGGTAACCGCACCCGGTCTCGCCGCGCTTTATGCTGCGCTGGCGGATTACACCGAATGTGTGGTTATCGCCCCGGACCAGGACAAAAGCGGCGCCAGCAGCTCGCTGACGCTCGACCGTCCGTTGCACCCGCAAACTCTGGCCAATGGCTTTATCAGCCTCAATGGCACACCCACCGACTGCGTGCACCTGGGCCTTAACGGCTTGCTGGAGCTCGAGCCGGACATGGTGGTTTCCGGTATCAACCTGGGGGCCAACCTGGGGGATGATGTGCTGTATTCCGGCACCGTGGCGGCGGCCCTCGAGGGACGTTTCCTTGGGCGTCCTTCGTTTGCCTTTTCGCTCGTCTCACGGCAAGTAGAGAACCTTCCCACAGCCGCTTATTTTGCGCGCAAACTGGTAGAGGCTCACGCGGACCTTGATCTGCCACCGCGCACGGTACTGAACGTGAACATTCCCAACTTGCCGCTGGAGCACATCCGCGGTATCCAGCTGACCCGCCTCGGCCATCGCGCCCGCGCCGCGGCACCGATGAAAGTGGTCGACCCGCGTGGTAAATCCGGTTACTGGATCGCCGCGGCGGGGGACGCTGAAGATGGCGGCCCGGGTACCGATTTCCATGCGGTGATGCAAGGCTATGTTTCAATCACGCCACTGCAACTGGATCGCACCTTTAATGATGCCTTCAGAAGTCTCGATGGCTGGCTGGAGGGACTGCGTTAATGTCTCGTGAACAAGACCATATTCTGCATCGCGGTATCGGGATGACCTCCCAACGGACCCGTGAGCGTCTGATTCAGCGCCTCTATGAAGAGGGAATATCCAACGCCAAGGTGCTGGAAGTCATCCGCCGCACCCCGCGTCATCTGTTCGTCGATGAGGCGCTGGCTCATCGCGCCTATGAAGATACAGCGTTGCCGATCGGGCATAACCAGACCATTTCCCAGCCTTATATGGTGGCTCGCATGAGCGAACTGCTGCTGGAAGCCGGTCCGTTGGACAAGGTGATGGAAATCGGCACCGGTTCGGGTTACCAGACGGCAGTGCTGTCGCAATTAGTCGAGCGGGTTTTTTCCGTGGAGCGCATCAAGGTTCTGCAAGACCGGGCCAAGGAGCGCCTGGTGGAGCTGAACCTGCGCAACGTGGTGTTTCGCTGGGGCGATGGCTGGGAAGGCTGGCCGGCACTGGCGCCATACAACGGCATCATCGTCACCGCCGTGGCCACCGACGTGCCTCAGGCACTGCTCGATCAGTTGGCACCGGGCGGGCGACTGGTGATTCCGGTCGGCTCCGGTGAAGTTCAACAATTGATGTTGATCATCCGTGAAGAACAGGGCTTTTCCAGACGTGTTCTGGGGGCTGTGCGCTTTGTGCCATTGCTCAATGGGCCGTTGGCCTGAGCATTTGTTTAAGCACGCTGAATTCTCTTCGATTGCCCGGGTCTTACAGCGGCATCGATTGGTTAAACGGAATTCATCGTCAGGCAGCAAACGTGTGCGCGAAGCGAATTCGCTTCATTAAAGGTAAAGCCTGTTCGGCCCGTTATACTTGCGACATTTCGTGCCTGAGCACGGCAATCCATATTTTCAGCCACCACAAAGGGAGCGGCGGGTGAGTCTCACAGTCATTGCGCAGCGAATGGGTATATCGAGCTTTCAGCGTCTGGTGACTGGCCTTGTCTTGAGTACCTTGCTGGTTGGTTGTTCCAGCACCAAATCAGGTAGTGCGAGCGTCGTCGATCGCAACAACGCGGTCGCCCAGCGTCCAGCCGTGACCACCGGACAGTACGTTGTCCGCCCCAAGGACACGTTGTTCTCCATCGCTTTTCGCTACGGTTGGGACTACAAAGCCCTCGCGGCACGGAACAACATTCCTACGCCTTACACGATCCATCCGGGTCAGACAATTCGCTTCGACGGTCGCAGCGGTTCAACGCCGACGGCGGTAGTGAGTTCGTCCAGTTCCTCGCCTTCGTCGTCTAGTAAAACCACCGTAATTCGGCGCCAGGCAAATGGCGCGACGACCACTACAACAGTGCTTGCACCGTCCGTCGCCAACAAGCCGGCACCCGCGCCACTGCCTCCTGCCGGTCCGGCCCCGACAGGCTGGGGGTGGCCTTCTAATGGCATTCTGATTGGTAAATTCTCTTCAAACGGTAGTTTGAATAAAGGAATTGATATCGCCGGAGATTTGGGACAGCCTGTTTTAGCTGCGTCTGATGGGACGGTGGTATACGCCGGGAGTGGCTTAAGGGGCTACGGCGAATTAGTCATCATCAAACACAGCGACACCTACGTCAGTGCCTACGGACATAACCGCAGGCTGTTGGTTCGGGAGGGGCAGCAGGTCAAAGTCGGACAGACAATTGCCGAAATGGGGTCAACGGGTACAGACCGGGTGAAACTGCATTTTGAGATTCGCCGACAAGGTAAACCTGTAGATCCGCTGCAATTCCTGCCACGTCGTTGATTTGTTAGCCAGCCTGTTCCGTCACGTAGAGGGAACAGGCTCCAGCGTTGCCAGGGATCAAGGCGCCGCTTGAGCTTGAGGTCGAACTCACCAAAGGACTATAACAATGGCTCTCAGTAAAGAAGTGCCGGAGTTTGACATCGACGATGAGGTTCTCCTGATGGAGACCGGCATCGCCACGGATTCGATGTCGAATGATGAAGGGGATGCGCCACCTTCCGTTCGCGCCAAATCCAAACACTCCGCTTCGCTTAAGCAACACAAGTACATCGACTACACACGGGCACTTGATGCCACGCAGCTGTATCTCAACGAAATCGGCTTTTCCCCATTGCTCTCCCCGGAGGAAGAAGTTCATTTTGCGCGCTTGTCGCAAAGTGGCGATCCGGCCGGACGCAAGCGCATGATTGAAAGCAACCTGCGGCTGGTGGTGAAAATCGCCCGGCGTTACGTCAATCGTGGGCTGTCGCTGCTGGACCTCATCGAAGAGGGCAACCTCGGCCTGATCCGGGCAGTAGAAAAGTTCGATCCCGAACGCGGGTTCCGCTTTTCGACCTACGCCACCTGGTGGATTCGTCAGACCATTGAGCGCGCGATCATGAATCAGACCCGGACCATCCGGTTGCCGATCCATGTGGTCAAAGAGCTCAACGTGTACTTGCGAGCTGCGCGGGAGCTGACTCAAAAGCTCGATCACGAACCCTCACCCGAAGAAATCGCCAACCTGCTGGAGAAACCGGTAGGCGAGGTCAAGCGCATGCTCGGCCTGAACGAGCGGGTTTCTTCGGTCGACGTCTCGCTGGGTCCGGATTCGGATAAAACCCTGCTGGACACCCTTACCGACGACCGCCCGACCGATCCATGCGAACTGTTGCAGGACGACGACCTGTCACAGAGCATCGATCAGTGGCTCTCGGAACTGACCGACAAGCAACGCGAGGTGGTCGTACGCCGCTTCGGCTTGCGAGGTCACGAGAGCAGCACACTTGAAGACGTAGGCCTGGAAATCGGCTTGACCCGGGAGCGGGTCAGGCAAATCCAGGTTGAAGGCCTCAAGCGTCTTCGGGAGATTCTCGAGAAAAACGGCCTGTCGAGCGAGTCGCTGTTCCAATAAGCAAATTCGTTCAGCCGGTACAAAAAGCCCCAACTGGTTTGGGGCTTTTTGTTGCCGGGAATATGAGAGGTGCGTTGTTTTTTTGCACCACCTCAGGTTTGTAGTCTCGTGCTGTAAGTCTTTGCTTACTCTTTCGTAAGTGTTCGTTATTTTTACACCCTGGCAGTTGTACATTTAATCTGGGGTGTTTATTTATCTTATTGATTTATATGATTATTTTTTTAGATTAACGGCATGTGACAGGCGATTTCAGCGACAGAGGCCGATTGCTCTTGGTGGGGAATTCTCTAGTATCTGAACTGTGTCGACGGATAGACACGCCCTTCAAGGAAGAGGGGAACGGACATCGCAGGAAGCGGTTCATCAGGACGATGAAAAGGAACACAAGGAATAGGGAAAAAATGTGGGCGGGTCATACCGCCCCTTTTTTTGCCTGCAGAAAAGCAAAAGATCAAAATCAAGAATCAAAAGATCGCAGCCTGCGGCAGCTCCTACACAAACCACGTACACCCGTGATTTCACGAGCATGCGCAATCTCTGAAGGAGCCGCCGCAGGCTGCGATCTTTTGATCTTTGGAAAAGCAAAAAGGCCCACAAGGGGCCTTTTCGAGAACGCGGGGGGAATCAGCGTTCGAGGTCTTTGATCTTGCCTTTGACGCCATCCCACTCTTCGGCATCGGGCAACGATTCTTTCTTCTCGGTGATGTTGGGCCAGATTTCCGCCAGCTCAACGTTCAGCTGAATGAATTCCTGCATATCTTCCGGAACTTCATCTTCGGAGAAGATGGCCACGGCAGGGCACTCTGGTTCGCACAGGGCGCAGTCGATGCACTCATCCGGGTGAATCACCAGGAAGTTCGGGCCTTCGTAAAAGCAGTCCACCGGACAGACTTCTACGCAGTCGGTGTACTTGCACTTGATGCAGTTGTCGGTGACGACGAAGGTCATTTCTAATTTTCTCCTCAGGCGGCGGCAGCGGAGCCCCTTTACGTTGGGGTCGCCAGGTTTGAGAGCGATAGTCTGCAGGTCAGGCTATTGGCCTGCAGCATCCCAAACCGCGCGAGATTCTAACAGCTTGCAGGCAAGTGCGTTAGATCCGTGTCTTTAGTGTATAGAGCATTTCGAGCGCACGACGCGGTGACATGTCGTCCAGATCCAGTTTGGCCAGTTCATCCAGTACAGGATGCGGCAGGCTGGCGAACATGTCGCTCTGCTGCGGCGTGACCGGTTTGCCTTTGGCGGCCTTTGGAACTTCATGAGGCAGTGCTGTGGATTCCAGTCGGCTCAGATGTTCGCGAGCACGCACGATCACTTCGCTCGGCACACCGGCCAACTGCGCAACCGCCAGGCCATAGCTCTGGCTGGCAGGCCCAGGCAACACGTGGTGCAGGAACACGATGCGTTCGTTGTGTTCGGTGGCATTGAGGTGCACGTTGGCCACCAGCGGCTGGGCTTCCGGCAGCACCGTCAGCTCGAAATAGTGGGTGGCGAACAGGGTGTAGGCCCGCAGGTGCGCGAGACGCTCTGCCGCCGCCCAGGCCAGGGACAGACCGTCGAATGTGCTGGTGCCGCGACCGACTTCGTCCATCAGCACCAGGCTGCGCTCGGTGGCGTTGTGCAGGATATTTGCGGTTTCGCTCATTTCGACCATGAAGGTCGAACGACCGCCCGCCAAGTCATCGCTGGAACCGATTCGGGTGAAGATTCGGTCGACCAAGGACAATTCGCAACTGGCCGCCGGCACGAAACTGCCGATATGCGCCAGTAGCACGATCAATGCGGTCTGACGCATGTAGGTGGATTTACCGCCCATGTTCGGACCGGTGATCACCAGCATGCGGGTATTGTCGTCAAGGCTCAGGTCATTGGCCACGAATGGCGTAGTGAGTACTTGCTCGACCACCGGATGACGACCCTGGGTAATGCGCATGCACGGCTCGCTGACGAAGCGTGGGCAGTTCAGGTCCAGGTTCAGTGCGCGCTCGGCGAGGTTGCTCAGCACGTCCAGCTCGGCCAAGGCTGCGGCCGTGTCTTGCAAGGGCGGCAACTGAGCGATCAGGTCTTCGAGCAACGCTTCGTAGAGCATCTTTTCGCGAGCCAGGGCACGACTCTTGGCGGACAGCGCCTTGTCTTCGAAGGCCTTCAGTTCCGGCGTGATGAAGCGCTCGGCACCTTTGAGGGTCTGGCGGCGAATATAGTCCGCAGGTGCCGATTCGGCCTGCTTGCTCGGCAGCTCGATGAAGTAGCCGTGAATTCGGTTGTAGCCGACCTTCAAGTGCGACAGGCCGGTGCGGGCCTTCTCACGCGCTTCGAGATCGATCAGGAATTGCCCGGCGTTTTCGCTGAGCGATTGCAGTTCGTCGAGTTCGCTGTCGTAACCGGTTTTCAACACGCCGCCGTCACGGATGACGGCGGGCGGGTTGTCGATGATGGCTTTTTCCAGCAGCGCCGCCAGTTCCGGATAGGTACTGGTGGTCGTCGCCAGTTGAATGATGTGCGGGGCTTCAAGCTCGGCCATCGCTACCTGCAACTCTGGCAGTGCCCCGAGGGCATCGCGCAGACGCGCCAAGTCACGAGGACGGGCATTGCGCAGGCCGATCCGCGCCAGAATCCGCTCGATGTCACCGATTTCCTTGAGCTGCGGTTGCAGTTTTTCGAAGCGGTAACCATCGAGCAGGCAGGTGATCGAACTCTGACGCGCCAGCAATACGGTCAAATCCCGCAGCGGACGGTTCAGCCAGCGAGTCAGCAAGCGGCTGCCCATGGCGGTCTGGCAGCGGTCGACCACCGATTGCAAGGTGTTGTCGCGACCGCCGGCCAGGTTGGTGTCCAGTTCCAGGTTGCGACGGCTCGCGCCATCCAGCACCACGGTGTCGTCCAGGCGTTCATGACGCAGGCTGCGCAAATGCGGCAGGGCGGTGCGCTGGGTTTCCTTGGCGTAGCTGAGCAGGCAGCCAGCAGCGCCGATGGCCAGGGTCAGGTTCTCGCAGCCGAAACCTTTCAGGTCTTGGGTAGAAAACTGCTGACAAAGACTTTTCAGCGCCGAGTCACGTTCAAAATCCCACGGCGCACGGCGACGAACCCCACGACGTTTTTCCGCCGGCAGGTCTTTCGGCCAGTCGTCCGGGATCATCAGCTCTACCGGATTGACCCGCTCCAGTTCCGCCAACAGGTTTTCCCAGCCTTTGATCTCCAGCACGGTGAAGTTGCCGCTGGTAATGTCCAGCACCGCCAGACCGAACAGACGCTCATCACCCAGCACTGCTGCGATCAGGTTATCCCGACGTTCATCCAGCAGCGCTTCATCGCTGACTGTGCCGGGGGTAATGATCCGCACCACCTGACGATCCACTGGGCCTTTACTGGTGGCCGGGTCGCCAACTTGCTCACAAATCACCACTGACTCGCCGAGCTTTACCAGTTTCGCCAGGTAACCTTCCGCGGCGTGGTAAGGAATCCCACACATCGGAATCGCCTGACCCGCCGATTGCCCACGAGCCGTCAGGGTGATGTCCAGCAACTTGGCGGCCTTCTTCGCGTCTTCATAGAAGATCTCGTAGAAGTCGCCCATGCGGTAGAACATCAGCTGGTCAGGATGCTGGTTCTTCAGGCGCCAGTACTGCTGCATCATCGGAGTGTGGGAAGACAGATCGGAAATGGCTTTATTCATCGGAAATTCAGGAAAACTCGTTGAAAGGTGTAGGGCAAAGGAGGGGCATCGGCCCGGCTTTTCCGCGATGGGCGCAAGGTTAACATGGGCAGTCCGACCTACGCAGGCATGAAAGCGCCAAGGCGCACTTCTGCAAACTATGCACGATCTATGCAAATCAGCATTTGTCTTCCGAAAAAAGATCAAGCACTATGCGCGTTATGCAAAAACGCAATGTTTCTACCGTCTTAAGAGCACTGCTCGACCAGCACGGGATCTCCCCCACGGAGCTTCACCGTCGTACCGGCGTGCCTCAATCCACTCTCTCTCGCATTCTCAGCGGGAAGATCGTCGATCCTTCGGATAAACATATTTCGAAGATTGCCGAATACTTCTCCGTGAGCACCGATCAGTTGCGTGGCCGTGCGGATGTCGCGTCCGCCGCCAACGCTGGGCGCGATGAGTCGCACTCGGAACTCAAGGACATAAGCCTGTGGGACGACGATACGCCAGTCGATGACGACGAGGTGTCGGTCCCCTTTCTTCGCGAGGTTGAATTGGCTGCTGGATCAGGAAGATTCGTCATCGAAGAGAGCGAGCGCTCTAGCCTGCGCTTCGGCAAGCGCAGCTTGCGCCACAACGGCGTGCAGTTCGATCAGGCCAAATGCGTGACCGTGCGCGGCAACAGCATGTTGCCAGTACTGCGCGATGGCGCCACGGTCGGGGTGAATGCCGGTAAATGCGGGATTGGCGACATCGTCGACGGTGACCTGTACGCCATCAACCACAACGGCCAGTTGCGGGTGAAACAGCTTTATCGCCTGCCGACAGGGATTCGCCTGCGCAGCTTCAATCGCGATGAGCATCCGGACGAGGACTACAGCTTCCAGGAGATCCAGGAAGAGCAGATTGTCATCCTCGGTCACGTCTTCTGGTGGGGCATGTACGCCCGTTAACCTCACCGCTGTCAGATAAAACCCGCTGCCCGGCGGGTTTTTTTCGCCTATCGAAAACCGGCAACGCCTTTGCCTGCGGGGCTTTCATGCGCCTGTGCATTTCTAATGCATAAATAAATGCATTTGTGCATTGACTGTATATGCATCCATGCATATTCTTTGTCTCAAGCCGCCCAACAAGGCGGCTCGAAACGAAGCTCTTTAGTTCCACCACAAAGGCAGCGATGAACCGGCCTCAACGGTTCAGAGGGTTGGCAACTGACCCGGGTGTGCAGCGTAAAGCACCAGAAGCAGTTATCCGGCGGGCAGGGACCGCGGTCGGAAAAACAATTTGAATCGATCCGTACCGCGCCAGTAGCGCCGAAAGATCAGCTTCCTTTTTGTACACAGGATTAAAGGAAGGCGAAGGACCGCATTACTGAAAAGCCTGGGCCACCGGGCTTTTTGGAATGCCGACCTCAAGAGACATCGCTTGATCCCAACACATATCACTCATCAATCACCCCCAGGAGGCGTGACATGACAAACGAGCAACAAGCGTTGCTGGACATGCCGATCTGGCTGGTCATCGTTCTCGCCCTGGTGGGCGGGGTGTCCGGCGAAATGTGGCGCGCCGACAAGGAGGGCGCCCGTGGCTGGTCGCTGCTGCGGCGCCTGGCGCTGCGCTCCGGTGCCTGCATGATCTGCGGGGTCTCGGCCATCATGCTGCTGTACGCCGCCGGCATGTCGATCTGGGCCGCAGGGGCTTTTGGTTGCCTGACGGCGATGGCCGGGGCGGACGTGGCCATCGGGCTTTATGAGCGCTGGGCTGCCAAGCGGATTGGTGTTTGTGAAGTGCCGCCGCGTAATACGCCTCAGGATCATTGAGACCCCAACCTGAAGGAGCGTCATCCACAGTGCAAACCGCACTGACCCGCAAGGACGCGGGTTTCCCACGGCCAGTACCGTTCACTCAAACCCGCCGCGGCGGGTTTTTTTATTGCCCGGTGAAGATTTATGAAGATCACAGCCCTCATTACGCAGTTGCGTGAGCAATGCCCGACCCTGGCCAATCGCATCGCGGCCGGCATCGACCTCGCCATACTGCAAGCCAACACCCCGCTCCAAACACCCTGCGCCTATGTGGTGCCGATTGCCGATGTGGCAAGCAAAAGCCTGGCGCAAAACCTGATGCTGCAACCCATCCGCGACCGCTTCGAAGTGACCCTGGTGCTCGACACCACGGACGCTACAAAAGCGCTGGATCTGTTGCATGACCTACGCGCTGAGCTATGGCGCGCACTGGTGGGTTTCAAGCCCGGCAGCGACTACGAAGCCATCGAATACGACGGCGGCGAACTGGTTTCGATCAACAGCAGCCGCGTTCTGTATCGCCTGCGCTTTTTTGCCGAATTCCAGCTCGGCCGCAATCTGCCGGGTCAGCCGGCGGAGAGCTGGCACGAGCGTGAACTGGACGGTTTGTCGTCCTTTACCGGGGTCACCGTGCGGGTCGATGCGATCGATCCGGCGGACCCCAATCTGCAACGCCCAGGCCCCGACGGGCGCCTGGAACTGACTTTCTCTGGAGACGTAACCCCATGAGCAAACGCATCACCGTGCTGCCGGCCCCGGGCCGTGTCGTGCCGGACCCGGAAGCGGGCGATCTGTTGCCCCTCGAGGGCCGTGAAGTGCCGGACAACGCCTGGTGGCGTCGACGTCTGGCCGATGGCGATATCACTACCAAAGCCGTGAAAGCGGCGAAACCACAGGGAGCCAAATAATGGCGATCGGATTCAGCAACATCCCCGCGGACATTCGTGTTCCGCTGTTCTATGCCGAAATGGACAACTCGGCCGCCAATAGCGCGTCGTCGGCCGTGCGCCGCCTGATCGTCGCTCAGGTCAACGACAACATCGCGCCGGCCGATGTCGGCAAACTGGTGTTGGTGTCCAGCGTGGCGCTGGCCAAAAGCATTGGCGGCCAGGGCTCGATGCTCGCCTCGATGTATGAAACCTGGCGCAAGACCGACCCGATCGGCGAGATCTGGTGCCTGCCGCTGCACAACACTGAAGGCAGTATTGCCAAAGGCGTGCTGACCCTGACCGGTGCCGCGACCCAGAGCGGTGTGCTCAACCTGTACGTCGGCGGCGTTCGTGTTCAGGCGGCCATCGTCAATGGTGCCACCGCGGCGCAAGCGGCCACGGCCCTGGCACTGAAAATCAATGCCTCCGCCGATCTGCCAGTCAGCGCGGCAGCGGTCGAAGGTGTGGTCACCCTGAGCGCCAAATGGACTGGCGACAGCGGCAACGACATCAGCCTGCAATTCAATCGCCTGGGCAAGAGCAACGGCGAAGAAACCCCGGCAGGCCTGACCTCGGCCATCACTGCCATGACCGGCGGCGCTGGTGTGCCCGATCAAGTGGCCGCTGTGGCGGCGCTGGGCGATGAGCCGTTCGAGTTCATCTGCATGCCGTGGTCGGATCTGTCGACCCTCAACACCTGGCAAGCCGTCATGGATGACAGCACCGGTCGTTGGTCCTGGGCCAAGCAATTGTTCGGTCACGTCTACAGTGCCAAGCGCGGCACCATCGGTACTCTGGTGGCGGCCGGTCAGGCGCGTAACGATCAGCACATGACCATTCAGGCGCTGGAGCCTGGCGTACCGCAACCGTTCTGGGTGCAGGCCGCCGCATTGGCTGCGCGTACTTCGGTATTCATCTCTGCCGACGCCAGCCGTCCGACTCAAAGCGGCAGCCTGCCCGGTCTCGACCCGGCACCGGCGAGCGAGCGTTTCACCCTGACCGAGCGTCAGTCGTTGCTCAACTACGGCATCGCTACCGCGTACTACGAAGGCGGCTACGTGCGCATTCAGCGTTCGATCACCACCTATCAGAAGAACGCCTACGGCCAGGCAGATAACTCCTATCTGGACAGCGAAACCATGCACCAGTCGGCGTTCATCGTGCGTCGTCTGCAAAGCGTGATCACCAGCAAATACGGTCGCCACAAACTGGCCTCCGACGGCACCCGTTTCGGCGCCGGCCAGCCCATCGTTACCCCGAGCACCATTCGCGGTGAGCTGATCGCCCAGTACGCCAAGCTCGAACTGGAAGGCCACGTGGAAAACGCCGAGCTGTTCGCCGAGCACCTGATCGTCGAGCGCGACGTGCAGGACCCGAGCCGGGTCAACGTGCTGTTCCCGCCGGATTACATCAACGGCCTGCGCGTGTTCGCGCTGCTCAACCAGTTCCGTCTGCAGTACGACGACGCAGCCTGATCGCTGCCTTTGACTGTGTGAATTCGGCCCACCTCGCGTGGGCTTTTTATTTGAAGGGAGAAACACCATGGGTCAACTGATTGCGGGCACCTGCTACGTCAAAGTGGACGGCGCTCAACTGACTATCAACGGCGGCTGCGAAGCGCCTCTGATGGCCGTTAAACGGGAAACCGTCGTGCCGGGCTTCTACAAGGAAACCGACATCGCGCCATCGTTCAAAGTGACGGCGCTGCACACCGCAGACTTTCCGCTCAAGCAACTGATTGCAGGCACTGACATGACCGTCACCTGCGAATTCAGCAACGGCAAAGTCTACGTCCTGGCCGGCGCCTACCTGGTGGAAGAACCGGTATCCAAAGGCGACGACGCCACCATCGAACTGAAATTCGAAGGCATCAAGGGGACCTGGCAATGAGCAACGCCGTGAAGCTTCAAGTTGCGATCGAAGCCCACGGCGAGCCCTTGACCGAACTCAACCTGCGCCGTCCGACGGTGCAGGAAGTGCGGGCGATCAAGGCGCTGCCGTACAAGATCGACAAGAGCGAAGAGGTCAGCCTCGACATGGACGTCGCGGCCAAATACATCGCCGTGTGCGCCGGCATCCCGCCGTCGTCGGTCAACCAGTTGGACCTGGCTGACCTCAACGCGCTGAGTTGGGCCGTCGCGAGTTTTTTCATGAGTGCGGCGTCGGCGCCATCACCGACCTGATCGCAGTCGCCTATGACCTGGCCTGGTTCTGGAAGGTTGACCCCGAACAGATGATGACCAGGCCACTGGATGTGCTCCGCGAATCGCTGGAGCACGCGCAACGGATCAATGCGATGCAGCAGGTGCAGTGATGGCAGACACGGAAAAGAAAGAGAAAACGTCGGTGCTGCTCACGGGCATCGACGAACTGTCACCCAAACTCGGCGCCCTTCGGGCAAAAGTCGAAGGATTCAGGAAAAACCTGGAGCTGACCGGCCTCGGCAAACTGGACATCAGCGGTCTGTTCAAGGGCGGTAGCGTGATCACGCCATTTGTGGATGCCATCAAGGCATCCGACGCGTTCAAGGGCAAATTGACCGAGGTCAGCGAATCGGCCGAAGGCGTTGATTTGCCGAAGGCGCCGGCAAGCGCTACACAAAACATGAATGTGTTCAGTCGATCGATGGAGCAGGTGTCGGTCGCGGCCAACACGGCCTTGCAGCCTGCCGTCGCTACGGTAACGGCAGGTCTTCAACCTTTGTTGGCTGGATTTGGCAGTCTGCTCGATGACAACCCGAAGCTGGTCGAAGGGCTGGCGGCAGGTGCCATCGCGTTCTCGGCGATGCAAACCGCCGTGACCGGCGCGACTCAAGTGTTCGATCTGATGAGCATGGTGCTCAAGACCAATCCGATCATGCTGATTGCCATGGGTATCGCCCTGGCGGCCGGTTTGATCATTGCCAACTGGGAACCGATTTCGACGTTCTTCACCGGGCTCTGGCAAAAGGTTGTCAGTTATTGGCTGCCGATCAGCGGGGTTTTCTCGGATATTTTTGATCGAGTAAAGGCAGTCGTGAGCGCAGGATTCGATTTCCTCAAGGCGTGGTTTGCCTGGACTCCCTACGCAATGATCCTGAACAACTGGGGGGCCGTTGTCGGTTTGTTCGCGGCCATCTGGGATCTGCTCATGGCACTGACCGTGCCGGTGAAGGAGAAACTGCGCAGCCTGTTCGACTGGGTTCCACTGGACGCCATTACCGCGGCTTGGGATCAGGTGCCGGCCATGTTCTCGGGCTACTGGGAGTCAATCAAGCTTGGGGCGCAGGCGTTTTTTTCCTACCTCGGCGGCCTGTTCACTTGGTCACCCTTGGACGCACTGAGCGAAACATGGGCATCTGTGGTTCAGTTTTTCAGTGAAAAAGCGGAAAAGCTCCGGGCCATTCTGGCGCCGATCCAGGAGATGCTGGGCGGGAGCTTTGGTGGTTTTATCGCCAAAATTACCGGCAAGGTCGAAGGCTTTACCGAGGCGCAAAATAAAACCAATGCCGAAGGCAAGGGTGAATTTGCGCCAGCGGCGGCATTTTTTGGTGACGTTTCCGAGCCCCCCTCAAGCGCGCTGACGGCTCCCGGCAGTTTGCCGCTCAAGTCGCCAATGCACTCCGGTTCCCTGACACAAACCTCAAGCACCCTGATCCAGCAAACCGCCGCCAACAACCGCACGCAACTCGAAGGCGGCCTGACCGTGCGCTTCGAAAACGCGCCGGCCGGGCTGCGCACCGATCAACCGCAAACCAATCAACCGGGGCTGTCGCTCAATTCGCGCATCGGCTATCGCTCGCTGTCTCTGGGAGGTTCCAATGAACTGGCGTGACCGTTTGTTGCCGGCATCCTTTCGGGGTGTCGGTTTTTGGGTCGATCAGGCGAAAACTCCGGTCGGCCACAAGGGCCAGTTGCATGAGTATCCACAACGTGACCAGCCGTTTTTCGAGGGCCTTGGGCAGCAGGCGAAGATCCACGACCTGACGGCCTTCATCGTCGGCGCCGATTGCCTGGAGCAGCGCGACAAGTTGCTCAAGGCGTTGGAGCAGGGCAGTGGTGAACTGGTCCACCCGTGGTTGGGGCGGATGCAAGTCAAGGTCGGTGAATGCGACATGACCCACACCCGCCAGGACGGCGGGCTGGTGACCTTTGCCCTGAAGTTCTACCCCGATCAACCCCTGCAATTTCCGACCGCCACGGTCAGCACGCAAAAGGTGCTGCTGTCATCGGCGGACACGTTGCTGGGCTCGGCGGTGGCGCGTTTCGAACAGGCCATGACCCTGATCAAGGCCGCGCGGATCGGCATCGCCAATCTGCGCAACAGCCTGACCGGGGTCTATGAAGTGATCCAGGAACAGCTCAAACCGTTGATCGAGGAGTACCGGCAGATCAGCGAGCTGGTCAAAGCGGTCAAGGAGTTGCCCAAGGAAGTGGTGGCGGAATTCAAGGGCTTGCTCGGCGACATTCAGGAACTCAAGGACTTCGCAAAGGAGGGCTATCGTGGCGTGATTGCCAACGTTTCCCAGCAGATCGAAGCCATCCGCAAGGCTGATGCACCGAAGCTCACCACCGGCAAGGACACCACGGCCGCGGCGCAAGCCATGGCTGATCTGGTGCAAGACATGCTGCTGGTGAAGGTGGCGCAATGGGTCGCCTCGATGCCAGTGGCGTCGACACCGGTGAAACTGACCTCGCAGCCGTCGCTGGATCATCAGACGCTGCAGCCGGTCACCCGTCAGGAAGTGCCGGTCACCGACGATTTGCAGTTGTTGCAAAAGGAGTTGAACGAAGCGATCCAACTGGCACTGAACAAGGCCAGTCCCACGCACTATCAGGCCATCAACGATGTGAAGCAGACGTTGAATGCGCACCTCAAGGCGGTGGCGTCGTCCGGCGTGCGGCTGGTCAGCAAATCTTTTCAAGAGAGCTTGCCTGCCGTCGTTGTGGCCTATCGGCAATTTGCCGATGCCACACGGGTCACGGAAGTGACTCAGCGCAACGGTGTTGCCCATCCGTTGTTCCTGCCGCCCAACGATGTGAAAGTTTCCGGGAAGTGAACCATGAACGACATGGATAACCGGGTCACCCTGACCGTCGGCGGCCTGGAATACGGTGGCTGGAAAAGCGTGGAAATCACTGCGGATCTGGAGCGCCAGTTCCGCACCTTTAAACTCAACATCACCTGGCAATGGCCGGGGCAGACCGTAGACAAACGGATCCAGCCCGGTGACGCCTGTGAAGTGCGCATCGGCCAGGATCTGGTGCTGACCGGGTATGTGTTCAAGGCCCCGATCAGTTATGACGGACGGCAGATCAGCCTGAACATCGAAGGCAGTTCCTGCACCCAGGATCTGGTGGATTGCGCAGCGACCAACCGCCCGAACCAATGGCATGAGCAATCGCTGTTGAGCATCGTCGAAGCGCTGGCGATCACCTACAAGGTCTTTGTGGTCAGCGAAATTCCCGAAACCGCCCGACTCAGCAGTCACACCATCGTGCCGGGGGAAACGGTGTTTCAATCCATCGACCGCTTGCTGACCTTGTTCCGGGTATTTTCTACCGATGATGCCCAGGGCCGGCTGGTGCTGGCCCGGCCCGGCAGTGGTGGCCGGGCCATCGATGCGCTGGAGTTGGGCAAAAATATTCTGTCGGCCAATGCGCCGATGGATTACAGCCAGGTGTTCTCTGAATACCGGGTGATCGGCCAGCACAAGGGCACTGACAAGAAGAGCGGGGCAGCAGTCAGCGAGGTTGAATCGGTGTCCGCCGACCTGGGCTACAAACGTCGGCGGGTCACAGTGATCAACGAAGGCATGCAGATTAATCCCGAACTCGCGTTGCAACGGGCCAACTGGGAAGCCGCCACTCGCGTGGGCAAGGCGTTGACCACCACTTATCAGGTGCAAGGCTGGCGACAGTCGAACGGCGACTTGTGGCGCCACAACACGCTGGTCAGGGTCAAGGATCCGGTACTCGGGTTCGATGACGACATGCTGATCTCGAAGGTGACCTACTCGCTGTCGGCGCAAGGCTCGGTCACCACCTTGCAAGTCGCACCGCCGCATACCTTCGACGCCAATCCCGAGCCTGCGAAGAAAACCTGAGCCCGACGCGCACCTTATGTGCATACCCATGTTGTGAACGACGGTGACTCAATGTGGGAGCGAGCCTGCTCGCGATTACGGTCTGACATTCACCTTTGATATTGACTGACAGATCGCTATCGCGAGCAGGCTCGCTCCCACAGTTTTCCGCGTTCGACTTGATCATTGAAGGACCCCCAATGAGCCTACTGACACGCCTCCTGGCGCGCGGCACTGTCGTGCTCGCCAACTCGGCCACCAAGCTTCAATCACTGCAAATGCGCCTCACCGCCGGCGAAGTGAACGACGACATGGAGCACTTCGAACCCTACGGTTTCACCAGCAATCCGCTGGCCGGTGCCGAAGGTATCGCCACCTTTCTGGGCGGTGATCGCTCCCATGCCATCGTGCTGGTGGTCGCCGACCGTCGCTACCGTCTCCAGTCCCTGGCCGCTGGCGAAGTGGCGATCTACACCGACGAAGGCGACAAAATTCACTTCAAGCGTGGGCGGGTCATCGACATCGAAACAGCCACCCTGAACATCCGCGCCAGCAGCGCGGTGAACATCGACACGCCGGTCATCAACCAGACCGGCAAGATCGTCTCCCAGGGCGACCAGATTGCCGGCGGCATCAGCCAGATCAAACATGTGCATGTCGGCGTTCAAGCAGGCAACGGCCAGACCGGCGTACCGGCAGGAGGGCAATGATGTTGATCAGCCAAAACCTCCACGCCGCACTGACCCGTTCAGTGCTGATCAGCCTGTTCACCTGGCGCCGCGCCGCCGATGACGATGCCTTCGACGACGAAGAACGTTTCGGCTGGTGGGGCGACACTTTTCCTACCGTTGCCGACGACCGCATCGGTTCGCGGCTGTGGCTGTTGCGCCGGGTCAAGCTGACCCGCCAGACCCAGATGGACGCCGAGTTCTATGCCCGCGAAGCCCTGCAATGGCTGATCGATGACGGCCATTGCAGCGCCATCGACATCATCAGCGAACGCCTCGACGCCCAGCGCCTGAACCTGCGCACGGTCCTGACCCTGGCCGACGGCGAGCGCCTGGACATCAACCCCGATAACAGTTGGCAGGTGATCTATGCCGTTTGAAACCCCTTCGCTGCCGGTGCTGATCAAGCGCACCCAAAGCGACCTGGCCAGCGATTCGCTGCGCCAGTCCGATGCGCAAGTGCTGGCCCGCACCCTCGGTGGTGCCGCCTATGGCCTGTATGGCTATCTGGACTGGATCGCCGAGCAGATCCTCCCGGACAAGGCCGATGAATCGACCCTCGAACGGATCGCCGCACTGCGTCTGAATCAGCCGCGCAAAGCCGCACAAGCGGCCAGCGGCAGCGTCAGCTTTACCGCCAGCGCCGGTGCCGTGCTGGACGTCGACACCCTGCTGCAGTCGAGCGACGGTCGCACCTACAAAGTGACCGCCGCACGCACCACCAGCAATGGCCTCAACAGCACCACCATCGCCGCGCTCGAGGCCGGCAGCCTGGGCAACGCCGAGGCTGGCATGACGCTGATTCCGGTGCAGCCGATTGCGGGTATCGTCGGCAATAGCTTCACGGTCCTGGCGCCGGGGCTCAGCGGCGGTGTGGCGCGGGAAAGCCTGGAATCGCTGCGTTCGCGGGTGATCCGCTCCTACCGCATCATCCCTCATGGCGGTTCAGCGCAAGACTATGAAACCTGGGCCCTGGAATGCCCCGGCGTGACCCGTGTCTGGTGCCGTGGCGGTTTGTTGGGGCCGGGTACAGTCAGCCTGTTCATCATGCGTGACGACGACCCGCAACCAGTGCCGAACGACGAACAACTGGCCGAAGTCCAGGCCTACATCGAGCCTCTGCGCCCGGTCACCGCCGAGGTGCATGTGCAGCGACCGGTTCAAGTGCCAGTGGTCTATCACCTGACGCTGACCCCCGACACCACCGCCATACGCGCCGCCGTCGAAGCGCAGCTGCGCGACCTGCACAACCGCGAAGCAGACCTCGGCCAGAAGTTGTTGATCAGTCACATCCGTGAAGCGATCAGCAGCACCAGCGGCGAAAACGACCACGTACTCACCTCGCCTGTCGCTGATGTCGAAACCGAGCGCAATGAGCTGCTGACCTTTGGAGGTTGCGTATGGGGGGCATAAGAACCGCCGCGCAATACCACGCCCAACTGCGCAGCCTGCTGCCCAGTGGTCCGGCGTGGGACCCCGAGCGAGTCCCGGAACTTGAAGAAGTGCTCGAAGGCGTCGCCCAGGAATTGGCACGACTCGACGCCCGAGCCGCCGACCTGCTCAACGAAATGGACCCGGCCGGCGTCAGCGAACTGGTGCCGGACTGGGAGCGGGTGATGAACCTGCCCGACCCCTGCCTGGGCGCCACCCCTTTGTTCGACGACCGCCGTCTTGCGGTACGCCGACGCCTGCTCGCGGTCGGTAGCCAGGCCGTCGGCTACTACCTCGAAATCGCCAAAAGCCAAGGCTACCCGAACGCCACCATCACCGAACTGGAAGCCCCGCGCATGGGGCGCTCGCGTTTCGGTGCGGCGCACTGGGGCACTTGGGAAGCGCAGTTCATGTGGACGCTCAATACAGGTGGGCGATTGTTGCTGGGACGACGTTTTGGCGCGAGTTATTGGGGCGAGCGCTTCGGCGTGAACCCGGGCTCGGCACTGGAATGCCTGATCCACCGCAGCGCACCGGCGCATACCAAGGTGCACATCAATTATGACTAGGGAATAGAGAGATGGATTATCCGAAAAGTGTGCCCAGCGCCGGGTTGGTGAATGGGAAGTTTGTCGATGAGAACCCGTTGACCGGGACGCCGGGATCGTTGATTCCGGCGGACTGGGGGAATGGGGTAACGCAGGAAATTGTGAACGTCATCAAGGCCGGGGATCTGACTCCGGACGAGACGAAGTACGATCAGTTGCTGCAAGCAATTCAGAGCGTGTCCGCCAAGGGCTGGAATCTGGATTCGGCATTGCCGATCGGCTCGTTGCCGCCGGCCACGGTGGCTACGGCGGATGGGCGTTTGCCGGTAACCCCGGCGGCAGTTTCGACCAGCGGCGGCCGGGTGTCGATTCCGGCGGGGGTATTGGTCAGCATTGGCCAGGAAGTCGTCGCGGGGCAGTTGGGCAGGGCGCGGACGTTTACCACCCAAGCGTGGAGCAGTGATTTGTTGGCGACCTCCAGCTACTTCCTGCGTGCGCAGGTGATCGGTGGTGCGCTGACGTTCTACATGCAACGAGGAACAATCTATGACGTTGCGCCCGAAGGTCTGAAGGGTGCTGTCAATGGCGGAGCGGGGGGCGGTTTTCAATCCACGCCGCTGGACATCTGCATTGCCTGGGTGATGACGGGCGCACCAGGGTCCGTTCCGGTCGTCAGGCCGATCTACAACCGTAACCGATTGGCGTGGACGCAAACCGTCAACGGCAGCGGTGTGGTTTACCTGCCTCTGGATCCTCATGCCCGGGCGGCACGTCTGGTGGTGGGGAACCCGACGCCTTCGGCGACCGAGATCACTGGGGTGTCGTTTGCGCCAACGGGTTGGGTTGGTGGCAACTACTGCTTTCTCTCACCGGCGCTGACCACAAGCTCCAATCACGATGGTGGTTGGACGAACCCGATGCCGTGCGTGATCTTTACCAATAACTTTGTCAACGACGCCACGGTCACGACCCTGACCGCCAGTTTCGACCATTTGCAATTGCGCTCGTTGTGGCAGTCCTATCAGGCCGAACACATGCTCGGTTCGACCAGCGCCGTCAGCGATGAATTGCTGTTCAGTATGGGGATCAAGAACCACCCCGTGTCTGATTACGCCACTGGGATCGCGGTCAACTTCTCGGCAGCAGTCAATGTCAGTCTTTCCTGGGAGTTGATTCGATGAACGTTATTCAAGAGCTACATCAGTTCGAGGACGGTCTGCGTCCTGCACAGCCTTCTGCCGCCCATGACTGGGACGGTGAACAATGGGTGCTGGACGCCGCGAAAGTCGCCCTGCTGGAACAACAGGAAACCGAACGCCTGTGCGCCAAAGTCGATGCTGCCGCAGACAGCGCGCGCACTGCTCTGGCCGGTGATCCTCTCAAAGCCATGGAATACGCCCAGGCCGCCGTCGACGCCCAAGCCTTTCAGGATGCGGGTTACCCGAAAAAAGACGTGCCGCTGGCCGTCTCTGCATGGATCGTTAAAGGCCGGACGGCCAAGCAGGCCGCTGAGCAGATACTGAGCAAAGCCGCGCAGCTGAGCGACAACTTACTGACCCTGCGCACATTGCGCCTCAAGGCCAAAACGCAAATCCGCACGCACGCAGCCAAGGGCAAGATGGATCTGGCCCGTAGTGTTGGCGATGAAGCGTTGGTGGCTATTCGTGAATTCGTCAGCTAGGCGAGAGCCATTCACTTCTCCCTGTTCAGGCCCACGTATTTGTGGGTTTTTTTTTGAAGAGACCGTGGGTGCGATTGCATCGACCACCGCATCGACACGGTTCATTTGTTATTTCAGAGGAACGAAAGACGTATGGATTATCCAAAAAACGTGCCCAGCGTCGGCTTGGTCAATGGCTGGTTTGTCGATGAAAACCCCATCGTCGGGACACCGGGATCGCTGATTCCCGCGACCTGGGGAAATGGCGTGACACAAGAGATTCTGAACGTCATCAAGGCTGCGGGGCTGACACCTGACGAAGCCAAAAATGACCAATTGGTGCTGGCGATTGGCGCATTGGTCGATTTCACCAAGATGAACAATACCCCTACCACATTAAGTGGTTACGGCATCACCGATGCCGTAGGCCGACTGTTGGCGGTCAAGCAATTCGATACTGTTGGGATCACGGTCTACCGCCCCAATCCCAAGGCCAAACGAATTCGCGTGCGGTTGGTGGGCGCCGGTGGTTCCGGGGCCGGCTGCCCGCCTGTCGCGGCGACTTATCAAAGTTTGGGCGGTGGTGGTGGCTCAGGTGCCTATGCCGAAAGTCTCTATGACGTGAACGCGGAAATGTTGGCCGGGATACCTATTACATTGGGATCCGGAGGTGCCGCGCGCAATGCGATGGGGGCTGCGGGAGGCGGCGCTTCCTTCGGGTCCTACATGAGCGCGGCGGGAGGTTATGGCGGACAAATTCTGACGTTTGTAGCAAACACCTCCGGATTTGTTCAGGGAGGCGCGGGAGGACTGGCTGTAACAGGAGGAAATCTGGCCAACGCTCGCGGTATTCACGGTGGTTATGCGATGAGCAACACCAACTGGGGACTTCTATCTGGGGCGGGAGGCGCCAGTCCATTTGACGGTGGTGGCTCTTTCACGGGCGTGAACGGCAATGGTAATCCCGGCGCGCGAGGTTCAGGAGGCAGTGGCAGCTGCTCGACCAATGCTTCGGCCTCGTGCCTGAGTGGACCCGGTGGCAATGCCTTTTGTGAAATCTGGGAGTACGAATAATGGCCGTTTATGCACGTGTAGAAGATGGGACTATTGTTGAGTTGGTTGATACGGGCGACTACGAGATCAACCAATTATTTGCTCCGGATTTTCTGACCTCGATGGTACGTGTACCCGAAGGTGTTGATGTAAAGCCAGGCACTTCGATTAGCGATATAGGACAGACCTTCGAGCTTCCCGTTGTATTGGGTGCATCAGGTATGGCTGATACATCGGATACAAAGAGCGAAGATCCATGGGCGCAGGAACGGGACTGGCGCCAATCCATTCTTGCGAGCAGTCAATGGCTGACGACGCGCCATCGTGATGAGCAGGAGCTTGGACGCGTTACAACGCTCACGGTGAAACAGCACTTGGAGTTGCTTGAGTACCGACAAGCGTTGCGCGACTGGCCTGCCGCTGAAAACTTTCCAGCTATAGCGGCCCGGCCGGAGGCGCCAGGCTGTCTGGCATGTGTTTTGTCAGAAACTTCAAGTTTTAATTGAGGATCGAATGAATGGATTATCCAAAGAGTGTACCCAGTGCAGGTTTGGTGAATGGGAAGTTTGTGAATGAGAACCCCATAATCGGATCGGCCGGGTCATTGATTCCCGCGCAGTGGGGCAATGCAGTCAGTGAAGAAATGATTAGTGTCATTCAATCTGCCGGGCTTGTGCCCGATGAGCAGGACAACACTCAACTGAACGCGGCGATCGCCATTAAAGTGACAGACAGCATTATCCCTGTCGCGTCCCAACAGGAGGCAGAGACAGGCATCGATAATGCAAAACGGATGACTTCCTTAAGAGTCTTTCAAGCAATCGCTAAAAATGTTCAGCAGGCAACCGAGACCATTGCGGGTGTGGCGAGAATAGCAAGTCAGTCCCAAACCAATGAGGGGGTGAACGATGTAACGATAGTAACGCCAAAAAACTTGCGCTTCGGTTTTGCAATCAGTCTCACGACTAACGGATATATCGTTTTTCCATCATGGCTTGGAGGTCTGATCATTCAATGGATCGGAACTTCAACACTTGGCATTCAAGGTGCTTATTCAAGTTTTACGCTTGCATTTCCAAATGCCTGTTTTGGAGTGTTTCCTACAACCCTTAATGGTTCCGCTCCGGCAAGTGTATCGTTGGGGCCTAAGACTCTGACGGGGTTCACTTTGTACTCATCGATACTGCCATGCGGTTTCGGTGCCATCGCTATAGGGCGTTAAGGGGGGTTAATGGAACGTTTTTATAGCCAATCCACGGGTTGTATTTATTTGTCTGGATTGCATGCGAAGATGCCAAACGATGCGGTGCCTATCACTCAGCAGCGCTTTCTGGCAGTCATTGGTGACCCGAAGCCTGGCAAAGATCGCAGTCACGATGTCGATGGTTTACCGATTCTGATCGATTCCACTCCGGCGACCGAGTTTGAGCTGATTGCATCGGCGCGTAGGTGGCGTGATGAACAACTCATGGCCACTCAATGGCTAGTTGATCGGGATCGGGACGAGGAGGCCGCTAGTGTGCCGCTTACTTTGACCACTGATGATTTCCATGACTTATTGAATTATCGACAGGAGTTGCGAGATTGGCCCATTACCTCTGGTTTTCCAAAAGAGACCAGTAGACCGTTGGCCCCGGATTGGTTGGCACAAACACTCAGCGGAGCATGAGTGATGTCCCTCACCCAACAGAAGTTATTGCAGATACTCCCCAACGCCCGCCACCAAGCGGGCGTTTTCATTTCCGCCCTGAACACCGCCATGTCTCACCGCAACATCAACACCCCAAAACGCATCGCCGCCTTCCTCGCGCAAGTCGGTCACGAGTCGGGGCAGTTGCAGTACGTACGTGAACTGGGCAGCATTCAATACCTGAGCAAATACGACACCGGCACTCTGGCCGCCCGCTTGGGCAACACTCCAGAACCCGACGGCGACGGTCAAAAATACCGTGGCCGTGGCCTGATCCAGATCACCGGCCGCAACAACTACCGTCAATGCAGCCTCGGTCTGTTCGGCGATGAACGTCTGCTGTCTCTGCCTGAACTGTTGGAACAACCCCAATGGGCGGCCGAATCAGCAGCATGGTTCTGGGAGCAGAACGGTTTGAATGAATTGGCTGACCGCGATCAGTTCAACAGCATCACCCGCCGTATCAACGGTGGGTTGAACGGCTTGCAGGATCGTCTGGAAATCTGGGCGCGGGCGAGGGCGGTGCTATGCCAGCCTTCGGTCTGATCGGCTGGCGACTGATCGGTCTGCTGGTGCTGGCCGGTTGTTCGGCGTCATTGGCCTGGCAGTTTCAGGATTGGCGTTACGGCCGGCAACTGGCGGAGCAGGCCAGGCTGCACGCCGAGACCCTTAACCAACAGACTCTGGCCGCCGCCACCCAGCAACAGGCCGAGCAGGACAAGCGTCTGACTCTGGAACAACGGCTGTCGGCCAGTGAACAATCCCATTATCGAGCGCTTAGCGATGCCGAACGTGATCAAGATCGCCTGCGCGATCGTCTTGCCACTGCTGATATGCGCTTGTCAGTCCTCCTTGATGCCAACGACGCTGCCTCAACCTGTGCAGTGCCAGCCGCCTCCAGCGCCGGCGGCGTGGATCATGGCGCCCCGCGAGCCCGACTTGACCCGGCGCATGCTCAACGAATTATCGCCATCACCGACGCAGGCGATAGCGGACTGATTGCCCTGCAGGCATGTCAGGCCTATGTCAGAGCCCTCGCTCGCTAACATTTTGATCGATCCTGAACCTTGCAAGCGTGATCGGCTCGTGTACGGTAGGCCTCATTCCGCTCGATCAGGAGAGAGCCGTGAAAGATATCACTCAGCTGGCCGCTGAACTTGGCAGACGCTTGCAGGTTCTCAATGCCCACGTCACTACCGCCGAATCCTGTACCGGTGGGGGGATTGCCGAGGCGATCACCCGTATTCCGGGGAGTTCGGCGTGGTTCGAGGCCGGTTATGTCACGTACTCCAACCGCCAGAAAACCCAGCAACTGGATGTCCCGGCCGAGTTGTTTCCAACTGTCGGGGCGGTCAGTCGCGAGGTGGTCGAGGCCATGGTCCGCGGCGCGCAGGAAAAAAGCCGGGCGCGTTTTGCCGTGGCGGTCAGCGGTGTGGCCGGGCCGGATGGTGGTTCGCCGAGCAAGCCCGTGGGCACGGTGTGGCTGGCCTGGGGCGTCGGTGAGCAGGTGTTCAGCGAGGTGCAGTACTTTCCCGGTAACCGTGACGAGGTCCGCCGACAAACGGTGAAGGCCGCGCTAGAGGGGCTGCTGCGCCATGCCGCTGGAGAAATCTCAAATCAGGGGTAGGCGATCCTGAAACGCTGTGGAATAATACTGGCTACTTATACAGGTGTTGGCCGTCAGGCCTTATTGATTACGTGAGGACTTTAATGGACGACAACAAGAAGAAAGCCTTGGCTGCGGCCCTGGGTCAGATCGAACGTCAATTCGGCAAGGGTGCCGTAATGCGTATGGGCGATCAGGACCGTCAGGCGATCCCGGCTATTTCCACTGGCTCTCTGGGTCTGGACATCGCGCTCGGCATTGGCGGTCTGCCAAAAGGCCGTATCGTTGAGATCTACGGTCCTGAATCCTCCGGTAAAACCACCCTGACACTGTCGGTGATCGCCCAGGCTCAAAAAGCCGGCGCGACCTGCGCATTCGTCGACGCCGAACACGCCCTCGATCCTGAGTACGCCGGCAAATTGGGCGTCAACGTCGACGACCTGCTGGTTTCCCAGCCGGACACCGGCGAACAAGCCCTGGAAATCACCGACATGCTGGTGCGTTCCAACGCGGTAGACGTGATCATCGTCGACTCCGTGGCCGCTCTGGTGCCGAAGGCTGAAATCGAAGGCGAAATGGGCGACATGCACGTGGGCCTGCAAGCCCGTTTGATGTCCCAGGCGCTGCGTAAAATCACCGGTAACATCAAGAACGCCAACTGCCTGGTGATCTTCATCAACCAGATCCGTATGAAAATCGGCGTGATGTTCGGCAGCCCGGAAACCACCACCGGTGGTAACGCGCTGAAGTTCTACGCATCGGTTCGTCTGGACATCCGCCGTACTGGCGCAGTGAAAGAAGGTGATGAAGTCGTCGGTAGCGAAACCCGCGTCAAAGTCGTGAAGAACAAGGTGGCTTCGCCGTTCCGTCAGGCCGAGTTCCAGATTCTTTACGGCAAGGGCATCTACCTCAACGGTGAGATGATCGATCTGGGCGTGCTGCATGGTTTCGTCGAGAAGTCCGGCGCTTGGTATGCCTACGAAGGCACCAAGATCGGTCAGGGCAAGGCCAACTCGGCCAAGTTCCTGGCGGACAATCCGGAAATCGCCGCCAAGCTCGAGAAGCAACTGCGTGACAAGTTGCTGACCCCAGCGCCGGACGTCAAAGCATCGCCAGTCAAAGAGACGGCTGATGACCTGGCTGACGCTGATATCTGATTGATCCGATGACCGCCGTACTCGATACACTCGTCGCGGTGCGGCGAACCGCAATGGACCTGCTCGCGCGACGCGAGCATGGTCGAGTCGAGCTGACGCGTAAACTGCGTCAGCGCGGCGCCCTCCCTGAAATGATCGACACAGCACTCGACCGTTTGACGGAAGAGGGCCTGTTGTCCGAGTCCCGTTACCTCGAGAGCTTCGTTTCCTACCGCGCCCGTTCCGGTTATGGCCCTTTGCGAATTCGCGAAGAGTTGAGCCAGCGCGGTCTGCAACGTACCGATATCGAACTCGCCTTGCGCGAGAGCGGTATCAACTGGCAGGAACAACTGGAAGACACCTGGCGGCGAAAATTCTCCGGGCACTTACCGATAGATCCCCGGGAACGTGCCAAGCAGGGCAGGTTCCTGAGTTATCGGGGGTATTCCATGGAAATGATCAGCCGCTTGTTCAGCGGCCGAGGGATGGACGATTGAATGAACGGCTCGCTATTTCGATAGCGGGCCGTTTTTTTTGCCTCACGTTACCTTGGACGGTTCCCGTGTGCGTTGTTGCGCCTGGGGTTTGGACTGGGCCCAGTTTTCCGGCAGGTTGATGTAGTCCACGAGCTCCCGCAGACGGCCATGATCACGGGCGTTGAAGGTGAAGGCCAGTCGCGCCAGATGGCTGAACTGTGCTTCGTCGTGTTCCTCACCGCTGTAGGCGTGCTGATGGAAATGGTCGCTCAGGCACAGGTCGGCGAATGTCTCCTGCATGTGTTCGAGCGCCCGGTCGCTGAGTTTGTGGTTCATGCGAATCACGAACTGATGTTTGAGCCAGCGACTGGAGTGGAAGTTGCTGTAAAACTGATTGATCTGCTCCACAGCCTCTTCGGCACTGTAGACCAGGCTCAACAGCTTCATGTCGGTTGGCAGGATGTAGCGATTTTCCTCCAGTTGCTGATGAATGAAGTCCAGCGCGCCTTGCCAGAACTTGCCGCCCGGCGCATCCAGTAGCACCACAGGCACCAGCGGGCTTTTGCCGGTCTGGATCAGGGTCAGCACTTCCAGCGCTTCATCCAGCGTACCGAAACCGCCTGGGCACAGGACCAGCGCATCGGCCTCCTTGACGAAGAACAGCTTGCGGGTAAAGAAAAAGTGGAAGGGCAGTAGATTCCCGGTGCCATTGACCGTGGGATTGGCATGTTGCTCGAAGGGCAGGGTGATATTGAATCCCAGGCTGTGTTCCAGACCGGCGCCTTCGTGGGCCGCCGCCATGATACCGCCGCCAGCACCGGTGATGACCATCATGTCCGAGCGCGCCAGAGCGGCGCCAAGTTCTCGGGCCAAACCATACAGTGGGTGTTCTATCGGCGTGCGGGCCGAGCCGAAAACAGTGACTTTGCGTCGTCCCTTGAACTGCTCCATTACACGGAAAGCATGTTCGAGTTCGCGCAGGGCTTGCAGGGTGATCTTGGCATTCCAGCGGTTGTGATCTTCCTGGGCCATGCGCAGCACAGTCAGGATCATGTCGCGGTAAATCGGGATGTTGGGGCTGTTGGGTGAAACCAGGTTGAGTTGTTCTTCGACCTTGCTGGTGAGGTCGTGGCCGCTTTCTTGAAAATGACGGCTCAGGAGGTCATTCGGTTGGTAAGGCATTCAACTTCTCCTTCTGCACAGAACCCTTGGCCCGACAAAACAATCGTCGGCGCCGCGACACCCCTTGTGTCGCTGTCTGCCCAAGCCCTTGCCTGGGCGCTCCACCTGACTCGATTGCAATCGAGCCATCCATACGGGCTCTGCTTATCCCTTGAATGAAAGAAACGTTCGCACAATAAGACACGCAATGGGCAGCCCCTTTTCTGCCCTGAAAAAAACCACATGAACACTTTGAATTTAGACCCTCGCAACGATTTTTGCTGCTTGATCATTGCGCCGCAAAGTCTTTCCTGGCAACCGCTTATTGACGATTTGCAAGGTGCTTTCACCGCTCGTCTGAACGCAAGCCGTATGTCCTGCGCTCTGATTTACTAAGTTACAGGCGTGACACGACAACTTTGCGTCAATGGCAGGACGCAGCGTTCAAGCAATTCAAGGATTTTTCGCGTGATCAACGACGATCAATGCGTGCAGGGAGGCGGGAAACCATGCCCAGAGTCACTCTGGAAATCGATGCGCAACTGTATCGATTGCTGAAGTTATCAGCCGAGACCAATCATTTGAGTCTCGAAGAGGAGTGCTGCCGGCGTCTGGAGGGCGGGGAGCGACGTTCGCGCTACTTGCAGGCGTTGTTGGCAGAATTGCGCGCCGAGGATGAACAGCGGCGCGCCAATTCCCGTTGATTACTTTTTCTTGGCCGGTGTGGCTTTCGGGCAATCCGATTCCTGGAAGCTTGCAGAGCCGACCGGGCGATTGGTTTTCACTTCTGTGAAGTCATAACGCATGATCGCGCCCTTGGCCATCAGCTTGCGGAACCCGTCGTTTCGGCAGACGGAGGCGCCAAGCTGGAAGTACACGGCTTTCGGATCGGCGCGCATCTTGTCGGCGTGGCTGCTCTGAACGCTCAGATGATTGATCAGCTGATTGCCTTCGACGGTATAACCCTGATCCAGAAGGTCTTCGTTGATCGCCCGTGGCGTGCCGACACTGCTTTGTACGGCGACGTTTCGCAGCTCTCTGTTCAGATTCTGCTCACTCAAGGAAGCAGCCTGAGCATTGAAGGACGACGCCAGCAGAATGGCAGCGGTGGGAACGATAAGGCGCAGCATGAAACTCTCCTGGTTCAGTGACTGGTGGTTCGACCAGCCACGTGACTGTGCGTTCAGTGGCGGCGAATTATAGGGGAGCCCGCCTGGACGGTACAGGCTTGCGCTGGCCGCTCTGGTAAACTGCTGGCCTTTATTGCCTTGCCGAGTGCCGTTTGTGTCGAGTTTTCCTGTCTGCCGGTGTTGCTCACGATGAACCACGCCCCCAACGCCGTAGCCCGCTTGCGCGATCAGCGAGAGGAAGAGGGTATCAAGCCGATTCAGGCCCGTGGCTGGCGAGCAACCCGTTGCCGTGCCTGCCGTGTGATCGAAAGCCACTGCCTGTGCGCCTGGCGCCCGCAGGTCGACACCCGTAGCGGGGTGTGCCTGATCATGACCAATAAAGAAGTGTTCAAACCAAGCAACACCGGTTGGCTGATTGCCGATGTGGTGCGCGACAACCACGCATTCATCTGGTCGCGCACGGAAATCGATGAACAATTGCTGGCGCTGTTGGCGGACCCGCAATGGCAACCCTATCTGGTGTTTCCTGGCGAATACGTCGAGCCCGAGCGAGTTACCCACAGCGTCGAGGTTGATAGCACCAAGCGCCCATTGTTCATTCTGCTGGACGCCACCTGGACCGAAGCCCGGAAGATTTTCCGCAAAAGTCCCTATTTTGATGCGTTCCCGATTCTGAGCCTGCTTCCCGAGAAGCTTTCACGATACCGATTGCGCAGGTCCACTCGCAGCGAGCACCTGTGCACGGCCGAAGTGGCGGCGCTGTGCCTCGATCTTGCCGGTGATACAGACGCTGCCTCTGCGCTGGACGCTTATTTTGATGTGTTCAGCCAGCATTACCTGGACGCTAAACATCAGCTGGAGATGAATGTTGCAACACCGGCCCACGCCGAGCTGATGCCCTTCGTACAACACTCGGCGCCTGTTGTTTGCTGAGCATCGCCCATACTGCAAAAGAACCACGCTTGCTGGCAGGGCCATGCAACTTGACCACCCCGGCTTCGCTGGGCATGCTTGGCGCCGATTAGGGCGCGGCCAAGGTTTGAAACGCTGCTTTTTTTACGTAATTGGCGTTGAACGTGCCCTGTTGGTGCTGCTGCGTGGCTGCACCTCGAGTTGTTTTGGCGAGGCCTGAATGCATCAGGCATCCCATAAAAAAACAGGATCATTTGAAAAATGGCCACATACGAAATCCTGATTGCCGATGACCATCCTCTTTTTCGTAGCGCCCTGCATCAAGCGTTGACCCTGGGCTTGGGCCCGGATGTCCGTCTGGTGGAAGTGGCGAGCATTGCCGAGCTGGAAACCCGTCTGGACGAAAAGGCCGATTGGGATCTGGTATTGCTGGACCTGAACATGCCGGGGGCTTACGGTTTTTCCGGGTTGGTGCTGTTGCGTGGGCAGTACCCGCAGATTCCGGTGGTGATGGTCTCGGCTCAGGAAGAAGCATCGATCATGGTGAAGTCCCGTGAATTCGGCGCCAGCGGTTTCATTCCCAAGTCCAGTGATTTGAGCGTCATTCAGAAAGCCGTACGCGCGGTGCTGGATGGCGACGTTTTCTGGCCGCCCCAGGCCTTCGAAGCGGTCAGCGTTTCCGCCGAAGCCAAGGCTGCCAGCGAAGGCCTTGCCAGCCTGACACCGCAGCAGTTCCGGGTATTGACCATGGTCTGTGAAGGTTTGCTGAACAAGCAGATTGCTTACGAGTTGAGCGTTTCCGAAGCGACGATCAAGGCCCACGTCACGGCCATTTTCCGTAAGCTGAATGTGCGGACCCGGACTCAGGCAGCGCTGCTCTTGCAACAACTTGAGTCAATTTCGAGCAACTAAGGCGCTACGTGTTCACGCTTTTTTGACTTTGCTTCATCTAGCTTTCCCACTCCTTTTTGGTCAGTTGCCTACTTTATGTCACCTTTCAAAGGCCAGACCGGCCTCAAACGCATCCTCAACGCCTCTGGTTACTCCCTGGACGGCCTGCGCGCGGCCTTCACCGGTGAAGCAGCCTTCCGGCAACTGGTGTTGCTTAATGCCATCCTGATTCCGTTGTCATTCTTCCTCAACGTCAGCCGTGTCGAGCAGGCGCTGCTGATTGCGGTCTGCCTGTTGGCCTTGATCGTCGAGCTGCTCAATTCGGCGGTGGAAGCGGCCATCGACCGCATTTCCCTTGAGTTGCATCCACTGTCCAAGAACGCCAAGGACATGGGCAGCGCTGCTCAATTCGTGGCGTTGAGCATGATCGCGCTGGTGTGGGCGGTGATTCTGCTTTAAGCGATGGTGGGCAGGACGATCTCGTCGCTGCGCTGAACCCCGGCGGTGAACGCGCGGCACAGTTCGAGGAATTCGCGCATCGCCGATGTCTGATATTTCTGTTTGTGCCAGATGAAATAGAACTGCCGCGCCAGGTCCAGATCCGGTGTTTCCACGGGCACCAGGCTGCCGCGGCGGAACGCATCGCGCAGCGCCAGGCGCGAAATGCAGCCAATCCCCAAACCTGATTCCACCGCGCGCTTGATCGCTTCGGTGTGTTCCAGTTCCAGGCGAATGTTCAGCGCGCTGCGATGGTGTCGCATGGCCTGGTCGAACGTCAGCCGTGTGCCCGAGCCTTGTTCGCGGAGAATCCACGCCTCATGACTCAGCTCCTCCATGGTCGCGATGCCACGTTTGGCCAAGGGGTGCTGAGGCGCACAGAACACCACCAGCTCATCTTCGACCCAACTCTGAACTTCGATGTCCGGATGGCTGCAGTCGCCCTCGATTAGACCCAGATCAATTTCATAATGCGCGACTTGTTGCACGATGTTGGCAGTGTTCTGCACATGCAGCTTCACCTGGCTTTCCGGATGGCGCTGCATGAAGCTGCCGATCAGCAGGGTGGCGAGGTAATTGCCGATGGTCAGGGTCGCGCCGACCGCCAGAGAGCCGAAACCGGACTTGCCGTTGAGCAAGTCTTCGATCTCCTTGGCCTGGTCGAGCAGAGCCACCGCCTGCGGCAACAGTTGTTTGCCAAGGGCGTTGAGGCTCAGCCGTTTGCCGGCGCGATCGAACAGCTGGCAGCTGCATTGACGCTCTAGCTCGGTGATCGAGGTGCTCGCCGCCGATTGCGAGAGGTTGAGCGTCAGGGCAGCACGAGATACGCTTTCCTGCTGGGCGACGGCGACGAATACTTGAAGTTGACGGAGAGTAAATCGCATATCGATATAACCGATAACCCTTATCTTAATAATCCATTTAACAGATATTGTCGCTGCCATTAGAATGCGATGCAATTGCGCACATCATCGGCGCAGGCAAATCTCCAGGAGTCCCACGTACATGAGCAACATGAACCACGAGCGTGTCCTCAGTGTTCACCACTGGAACGACACTCTGTTCAGCTTCAAGTGCACCCGCGATCCGGGCCTGCGCTTCGAGAACGGTCAGTTCGTGATGATCGGCCTGCAACAGCCCAACGGCCGCCCGCTTATGCGCGCTTACTCGATTGCCAGCCCGAACTGGGAAGAGCATCTCGAGTTCTTCAGTATCAAGGTGCCTGATGGCCCGCTGACTTCCCAGTTGCAGCATCTGAAGGAAGGCGACGAGATCATCATCAGCAAAAAGCCTACCGGCACCCTGGTACTGGATGACTTGAAGCCTGGCAAACATTTGTACCTGCTCAGCACCGGTACCGGTCTGGCGCCATTCATGAGCGTCATCCAGGACCCGGAAACCTACGAGCGTTTCGAAAAAGTGATCCTGTGCCACGGCGTGCGTTACGTCAATGAAGTCGCTTACCGCGAGTTCATCACCGAGCATTTGCCGCAGAACGAGTTCTTCGGCGAGGCGCTGCGTGACAAGTTGATCTATTACCCGACCGTGACCCGCGAGCCGTTCGAGAACGAAGGCCGCCTGACCGACCTGATGCGCAGCGGCAAGCTGTTCAGCGACATCGGTCTGCCACCGATCAACCCGCAGGACGACCGCGCCATGCTGTGCGGCAGCCCGAGCATGCTCGACGAGACCAGCGAAGTGTTGAACAGCTTCGGCCTGAAAGTTTCGCCGCGGATGCGCGAGCCGGGTGATTACCTGATCGAGCGTGCATTCGTCGAGAAGTAAGCCGTTGTTTGGGTGACGCAGAGCGTCACTGGATGCATTCCCACGCGGAGCGTGGGAATGATCAGCCCCCATTGCCTGTGCAGGCAATGGGGGCTTTTTTATGCCTGATTGGAGACGGGAATGACTTCGAGGACGCGGATCAGGTCAGGCGTCGGGTAATGCCAGCGCACATCCACATCCCAGAACTGCGCGCCGTATTCCCTTTCTGGCGTAGGAATCTGGTACGCCGGGCGTGGGTCTTGTGCCAGGCATTGCTCGATCAGCTCGACCAAGGGCTCATCAAGCCGCTGAGCGTGGCCGTGAGCCTGTTGCAGTGCTGAGTCTGTCCACTGGACGGGAATCAGCGATGGCGGGGCGCTGGCGATGCTGTTGGACGCCGTATCGATGATGTCGGCGTAAGGCACGTAGGGTTTGATGTCGAGAATCGGCGTCCCGTCGAGTAGGTCGATGCCGGAGATCCACAGCCGATTGGCTTCGACCTTGTCCAGTTTGACCACCGATTGACCGATGCCATTGGGTCGATGCGTTGCCCGAGTGGCAAATACGCCCATGGATTTGTTGCCGCCCAGGCGGGGAGGGCGGACTTTCAGGCGTGGTTTTTCTTCCAGGGCCTGATGGAACAGAAACAGCAGCCAGACATGGCTGACCTGCTCCAGCCCCTGCACTGCATCACCCTGATCGAACGGCGCCACCAACTCCAGCACGCCTCGAGCGGCCGGGGCCAGTTGCGGTTGGCGCGGAATGGCGAACTTCTCCTTGAAGCAGGAGCGCACGAAGCCGATGGGGGAAACGCTGTAGGTCATGGTTTGGGGTCGAAGCGGAGTTGGGGTGGGCATGATAACCCGAGCGGTCGCGAGATCGGTGGTGACTGTTAGTCCGTCATCGCGAGCAGGCTCGCTCCCACATTTGATTTGCGGCGGGCACAAATGTTGTGGTCACAGCAGGCCCCTGTGGGAGCGAGCCTGCTCGCGATGGCCGCACCACCAATCTCAGAGACTGAACCCACCATCCAAAGGAATGATATTCCCAGTCATATACGCCCCGGCCGTACTCGCCAAACTGATCGCCAAGGCAGCCATCTCTTCCTCTCGCCCCCAGCGCTTCATCGGAATCAGCGCCGTGTCCTCGGCCAACGCCTGTTCATCATTGCCAATGTGCTGAGTCATCTTGCTCGGAAAACGCCCCGGTGCAATCACGTTGACGTTGATGTGCTGACTCACCAGTTCCCGCGCCAGAATCCGCGACAGTTGATGCAGGGCAGCCTTGCTCGGGCCGTAGGCATACGCCTGTTCGCCGAAGGACGAAATCCCGGCCACCGAACCAATGTTGATGATCCGTGCCGGATTCGCCGCCGAACCAGCCTTGCGCAGCAACGGCAGAAATTGCTGGATGCAGTTGAACACCGAGGTCACGTTCAGCTGCATGACCTTTTCCCAGCCCTTGACCGGGTAACTCTCCAGCGGCGCGCCCCACGTGGTACCGGCGTTGTTCACCAGAATATCCAGCTGACCGATCTGTTCACTCAATTGCGCGGCCAATTGCTGGACGCCTTCTTCGTGGGCCAGGTTGGCAGCTACCGCATGACAAACCCCGAAGGCACCGAGTTCGTTGGCAGTTTGCTGACAGGCGTCGGCATCACGGGCACACACGTACACAGTGGCGCCAGCCTCGACATAAGCCTTGGCAATCATTTTGCCGATACCGCGAGTGCCGCCGGTCACCAGAGCGTTGCGGCCTGCGAGAGAGAAATACGGGTGCATAGGGCGAGTCCTGAGGGCAAAGGGTCAGTACACCCTAGCCGTCAGCCGCTGGAAGCGGAGCCACTATTTTTGCGAGGAATGGGGGGCCATACGGCCCAGCTACAAGTTTCAAGCTACAAGCTACAAGCTACAAGCTACAAGCTACAAGCTACAAGCTACAAGCTACAAGCTAGACACTATCCGCTTGCGGCTTGTAGCCTGCAGCTGCTTTACGCTCTCACTCGAAGAGTGAGCCCCTTGAGGAAGTTGCGCAGCAACTGGTCGCCGCAGGTGCGGTAGTTGGTGTGGCCGAACTTGCGGAACAGCGCGCTCAGCTCAGGCTTGGACACCGGGAACTCGGCCGCCTTGAGGATCGCGTGCATGTCGTCTTCCTTCAGCTCGAAGGCTACGCGCAGCTTTTTCAGGATGATGTTGTTGGTCACCGGCACTTCGATCGGCTGCGGCGGACGGCTTTCGTCCTTGCCGCGCTTGAAGATCACCAGGCCATCGAGGAAATGCGCCATGACCTCGTCCGGGCAGCGTACGAAGCCTTCCTCGTCTTCCTCTTTCTTGTCGAGGTACGTCAGCAGGTCTTCCATGGACACGTCCATGCCGCCGAGCTTGATGATCTCGATGACTTTCTTGTCGCTGATGTCGAGCATGTAGCGCACGCTGCGCAGTACGTCGTTATGAATCATGGTGTGCAATCCTGATATTCAGCAGTGGGCGTCGCATAAGCCGCGGCGCCGAAATGTAGGGCGGCGTGAAAAGTCTTAGAACTTCTCTTTGCCGGACAGGTAGCGCCATTGCCCCAACGGCACTTTGCCGATGGACACACCGCCGATGCGGATGCGGCGGATGGCGACGACCTTCAGGCCCACGGCCTGGCAAAACAGGGCGATCACGCCCGGTTGTGGGTTCTTCATCGCAAAACGCAGGCGGTTTTCGTTCTGCCAGCTGGCTTTGACCGGCGGCAGTTCCTTGCCCTTGTAGGTCAGGCCGTGGTTCAGGCGGTTGAGGCCGTGAGCCACCATGTCGCCTTCAACTTCCACCACGTATTCCTGCTCGATTTTGGCGGAGTCGGCAGTGAGTTTGCGCAGGATCTTCCAGTCCTGGGTGAACACCAGCAGACCGCTGGCATTGGCCTGCAGATCGGTACTGGCGGTCAGGCGCAGGAAGTGGCCCTTGAGCGGGCGTTTGCCGTAGCGGTGTTCTTCGCTCAGGGTCTCGGCGCTGATGGTCGCCATGGCCGTTTCCGCGTCCATGCCCGCAGGGACGTTGAGCAGAATGGTCACCGGCTCCGGCGCAGTGGCCTTGGCTTCGGGATCGAGCTCGACTTTTTGGGTGTCGACCTTGAACTGCGGCTCGTCGATGACTTCGCCGTCCACGGTGACCCAGCCGCCCTCGATGAACAGCTCAGCCTCCCGACGGGAACAGCCGACGAGTTCGATGAGGCGTTTGGAGAGACGAATCGGGTCAGTCATGACAGGGCCGTAACAAAAAAGGGGTGGGCATTGTACCTGCTGGGCGCCGGTTAATCCCGGCTCCATTTGCGCAGTATGGTTTTTTGTGGGAGCTGGCTTGCCTGCGATGCAGACAACGGGGTATGTCAGTTGCACCGAGGTGATGCAATCGCAGGCAAGCCAGCTCCCACATTTGTTCTATGGTGCGTCAGCCATTGCGCGTCAATTGTTGAGACTGACGCAAACGCATGTGCAGCAACGGATACGGCTGACCCATACCGTCGTGCTCGGAGCGACCGATCACCTCAAAACCCTGCTTGAAGTAGAACCCCAAGGCCTGCGGATTTTGCTCATTGACGTCCAGCTCATCGGCGTTCAGGTGTTCCAGGGCATAGCGCAGCAATTGCTTGCCCAGGCCTTTGCCGCGATGCGCCGGGTCGATGAAGAGCATTTCGATCTTGCCCGCCGCGACGCCGGCGAACCCGGTGATGCGCTGGCGTGAGTCTTTGGTGCAGATCAGCATGACCGCGTCGAGGTAGCGGGTCAGCACCAGATTCTTCAGCAGGTCGATGTAGCTGTCGGGCAGAAAGTCATGGGTGGCGCGCACCGAGGCTTCCCACACTTGGGTGAGTTCTTCGTAGTCGCTCTGTTTCGGTGTGTGAATGACCGAGTGTTGGCGCATGCCCGCTGGCCTCTCTTGCGTAGATGACGCGAGTTCTTTCTCTCACAAAACGATAGACGTAAAAAAGCCCCGCATCTCGTCAAGAGAGCGGGGCTTTTTATATTTTTTGCATTTAGATCTGTTCAGCCCACAGGTCGTACTCGTCGGCATCGGTCACTTTGCACCAAACTTTGTCGCCTGGTTTCAAGTTGCTGCCGTTATCGATGAACACGTTGCCGTCGATTTCCGGGGCATCGAAGAAGCAGCGGCCGACCGCGCCTTGCTCGTCGACTTCATCGACCAGCACTTCGATTTCACGGCCGATGCGCATTTGCAGGCGCGCCGAGCTGATGGCCTGCTGGTGCGCCATGAAGCGGTCCCAACGGTCTTGCTTGACGTCGTCCGGCACAATGGCCGCGTCCAGCAGGTTGGCCGGTGCGCCTTCGACCGGCGAGTACTGGAAGCAGCCAACGCGGTCCAGCTGGGCTTCTGTCAGCCAGTTCAGCAGGTACTGGAAGTCTTCTTCGGTTTCGCCAGGGAAGCCGACGATGAAGGTCGAACGGATGATCAGGTCCGGGCAGATTTCGCGCCAGTTCTTGATCCGCGCCAGGGTCTTGTCTTCGAAGGCCGGGCGTTTCATGGCTTTCAGGACTTTCGGGCTGGCGTGCTGGAACGGGATGTCCAGGTACGGCAGGATTTTTCCGGCGGCCATCAGCGGGATCAGCTCGTCGACGTGCGGGTACGGGTAAACGTAGTGCAGACGTACCCAGACACCGAGAGTGCTGAGGGCTTCGCAGAGTTCGGTCATGCGGGTTTTCACCGGCGCGCCGTTCCAGAAGCCGGTGCGGTATTTCACGTCGACGCCGTAGGCGCTGGTGTCTTGCGAGATCACCAACAGCTCTTTGACGCCGGCCTTGACCAGGCGCTGAGCCTCGTCCAGTACATCACCGACCGGACGGCTGACCAGTTTGCCGCGCATCGACGGGATGATGCAGAAGCTGCAGCTGTGGTTGCAGCCTTCGGAAATCTTCAGATAGGCGTAGTGGCGCGGGGTCAGTTTGATCCCTTGCGGCGGCACCAGGTCGATCAGCGGGTTGTGATCCTGACGCGGAGGCACTGCGTCGTGCACGGCGTTGACCACCTGCTCGTACTGCTGCGGACCGGTCACGGCCAATACGCTTGGGTGCACCTTGCGAATGTTGCCTTCTTCGACGCCCATGCAGCCGGTCACGATGACCTTGCCGTTTTCCTTGATGGCTTCGCCGATCACTTCCAGGGACTCTGCCTTGGCCGAGTCGATGAAGCCGCAGGTGTTGACCACCACGACGTCGGCGTCCTCGTAAGTGGACACAACGTCATAGCCTTCCATGCGCAGCTGGGTAAGGATGCGCTCGGAGTCGACCAGTGCTTTCGGGCAACCCAGGGATACGAAGCCAACCTTTGGATTGGCCGGCGCAGGAGTGGTGGACATGTCTAACCTCGGTATTTGGGACGCCTCCAGCCGAAGTCGGCAAGGCGACAGACGGACGCTATGTTGCGTCTCTGGTCAAAAAGTGCGCAATTCTAGCGATGAGAGGCGCACTTGACCAGCTTTATGCAGGGAAATACGACGAGTGCTGCGCTATGCTTCGCGCCGTTACGCTTTACCGATTTTCTATAGTCAATAAAACGTCTGTAACAACACGTAAAACAGCGCATGCTGCACCACAAAGCATAGTGCTTCCTATAAGAAGTCCGTGTCTGAGTAGTAGGAGTTTTGGATGGGGCAGGCAAGTAGTCAGGTGGCAGGCGCCGAGCATTCGGCGGCGAAGCCGATCGGTATGCTGGTCGCAGCAGTCGGGGTGGTTTATGGCGATATCGGCACGAGCCCGCTGTACACCCTCAAAGAAGTGTTTTCCGGTGGCTATGGCGTGCCGGTCAACCATGACGGCGTGCTGGGCATTCTTGCGCTGATCTTCTGGTCGCTGATCTGGGTCGTCTCGATCAAATACATGATGTTCGTGCTGCGTGCCGACAACCAGGGTGAGGGCGGAATCATGGCCTTGACCGCGCTGGCGCGGCGGGCAGCGGCGGGTCATGCGAAGTTGCGTACCTTGCTGGTCGTCTGCGGGCTGATCGGCGCGGCGCTGTTCTATGGCGACAGCATGATCACCCCGGCGATTTCCGTTCTCTCGGCGATTGAAGGCCTTGGGCTGGCATTCGAGGGCATCGACCATTGGGTGGTGCCGCTGTCGTTGATCGTGCTGGTGGCATTGTTTCTGATTCAGCGTCACGGTACGGCGCGGATCGGCATTCTGTTCGGGCCGATCATGGTCACCTGGTTTCTGGTACTGGGCGCGCTGGGCGTGTATGGCATCAGTCAGCATCCGGAAGTGTTGCAGGCGATGAATCCGGTGTGGGGCGTACGCTTCTTCATGGTCCACCCGGGCATGGGGATCGCGATTCTTGGCGCTGTGGTGCTGGCGTTGACCGGTGCCGAGGCGTTGTACGCCGACATGGGCCACTTCGGTCGCAAGCCGATTGCCCGGGCCTGGTTCATTCTGGTGCTGCCGGCGTTGGTGCTGAACTACTTCGGTCAGGGCGCGTTGCTGCTCGGTGATCCGGAAGCCGCCCGTAACCCGTTCTACTTGTTGGCACCGAGCTGGGCGCTGATTCCGTTGGTGGGGTTGTCGACCCTGGCCACGGTAATCGCCTCTCAGGCGGTGATTTCTGGTGCGTTCTCCCTCACTCGTCAGGCGATCCAGCTCGGCTACATTCCGCGGATGCACATCCAGCACACGTCCAGTGCCGAGCAAGGCCAGATCTATATCGGCGCGGTGAACTGGGCGCTGATGGTTGGCGTGATCCTGCTGGTGCTGGGCTTCGAGTCCTCCGGCGCGTTGGCTTCGGCCTACGGCGTGGCGGTGACTGGCACGATGCTGATGACCACCATCCTGGTGTCGGCGGTGATGTTGCTGCTGTGGAAGTGGCCACCGATCCTCGCGGTTCCGGTGTTGCTGGGTTTCCTGTTGGTGGACGGTCTGTACTTCGCCGCCAACGTGCCGAAAATCATTCAGGGCGGGGCGTTCCCGGTGATTGCCGGTATCGCGCTGTTCGTGTTGATGACCACCTGGAAACGTGGCAAGCAACTGCTGGTGGATCGACTGGACGAAGGCGGGCTGCCGTTGCCGATCTTCATCAGCAGTATCCGCGTGCAACCGCCGCATCGGGTCCAGGGCACGGCTGTGTTCCTCACCGCTCGCCCGGATGCCGTGCCTCACGCGCTGTTGCACAACCTGCTGCATAACCAGGTGCTGCACGAGCAAGTCGTGTTGCTGACAGTGGTGTACGAAGACATCCCGCGCGTCCCGCCACAGCGGCGTTTCGATGTCGATTCCTACGGCGAAGGGTTCTTCCGGGTAATCCTGCATTTCGGCTTCACCGACGAACCGGACGTGCCTGAGGCCTTGAAACTGTGCCATCTGGATGACCTGAATTTCAGCCCGATGCGCACGACCTACTTCCTTAGCCGCGAGACGGTTATTGCCTCCAAACTGGAAGGCATGGCCCGCTGGCGCGAGGCGTTGTTCGCCTTCATGTTGAAGAATGCCAACGGTAATCTACGGTTCTTCAATTTGCCGTTGAATCGGGTGATTGAGCTGGGTACACAGGTCGAGATGTAAGCCACAACGAAAAGCCCCCGTTGCCATGAAGGTAGCGGGGGCTTTTTTGTGTCTGGCACTTGATCCGAACCTACGAAAATCCCTGTGGGAGCGGGCTTGCCCGCGATAGCGGTATGTCTGTCACATCAATGCCGGATCTGCCACCGTCATCGCGGCATGGGTATCTACACATCTTCCCGATTCGGTGTACATATCCGTTGCTGCGGTAATGGCCACTTAGGGTTCCGCCCTGACGGCGGGTCACTTGGAAAAGCCCCAAGTAACCAAGGGCTTTTGCCCCTGTCGTTCGGTGCCTCGCCCAGGCTCGGCATGCCCTCGCTCCGGTCCTGCTCCGTTGGCCCGCCGCGATCGGCCATCC